>DATNQR010000526.1:0-13216 GCA_036703905.1 Thermosynechococcaceae cyanobacterium | reverse complement strand
TGCACGCTTCAATGCGATTGTCACCCGGAACTCCTCCCAGGATTCCGGGTTTTTTGTTGCTCACGCTCTGTCCACGCTTGATGTTCACGCTCGGTCTACTAATAGCTACAGCCTCATCGGTTAGGACGGGGTGCAAGGGCTGAGGGCATCGCCCACACCCCTTCAAACCCAAAGTCCTGAGTCGCCTGTCCACACCTATATCCACCTCAAACCAGGAGAAGTCTTCATGTTGGATGCAAAACTTGCGCTTAAGTCTCACCCGACCCATCGATCGCTCGTTCAGGTTTCTGAGCAAGTGGCGATCGGCGGTGAGGAAGTCATTGTCATCGGCGGGCCCTGCACGGTCGAAAGTGCAGAGCAAATGACTGAAATCACTGATCAGCTTGCTGGGATTCCAGTTCAGGCGCTTCGAGGCGGGGTCTACAAACCACGCACTTCTCCCTATGCGTTCCAGGGCTTGGGTGTGGAGGGGCTGAAGATTTTGGCGGACGTGCGGCGACGATCGGGTCTGCCAATAGTGACCGAAGTGATGTCGATCGCTCAAATCGAACCCGTTGTTGCCTACGCCGATATGCTTCAGATCGGCAGTCGCAACATGCAGAACTTCGAGTTGCTCAAAGCAGTGGGTCAGTCCGGCAAGCCCGTCCTGCTGAAGCGGGGACTTTCGGCCACGATCGAGGAATTTGTCATGGCGGCAGAATACATCCTAGCCCACGGTAATCCAGACGTAGTGCTGTGTGAGCGCGGCATTCGCAGTTTCGACTCCTTCACCCGCAACGTGCTGGATCTGGGAGCGGTCGTAGCGCTGCGGCAGCTAACCCATTTGCCTGTGATTGTTGACCCCAGCCACGCTGCTGGCAAGCGAGAACTGGTGGCCGACCTAGCTCGTGGAGCGATCGCCTGTGGAGCTGATGGTTTGATCATTGAGTGTCACCCGGAGCCAGAGAAATCTGTCTCGGATGCTCGTCAGGCTCTCTCGCTACCGGACATGGCTAATCTGGTGCGGAGTCTCGAACCCGTGGCTGCGGCTGTAGGACGGCGGCTCGGTAGCCCATCCTTATCTCAGCCCGCGCGAGGGGCAGTGCAACACCTCGATCGCGTGCTTCTCTAGGGACTCCACTCGCTGCCCAGCGGCCTCAACGTTTCTGATAGGCACGCTGGGCCAGGATGACTCCGCCTGCGGCGGTGGCCGCGAGCGCAGGAGCCACTAAGGGAACCCAGACCTGCCAAAGGAACAAGCAAAAACCCGTGCCCAGAAGCAGACTGAGGAGAGCAACGCTCCCCAGCCCCAGCAGTAGAGGACGCTGAACCCAGCCAGCCAAGCCAGCACCGATCGTTCCCCATGCCACAATCCAGCCAATCTCCACCCATTCAGCCCAGAAGCTAAACAGCGATCGTGTGCCCGTAGCCGCATCCAGAAGCTGACTCAGCATTTGGGCATGGACCAGAACTCCCGCAAGTTTGGCGGTCTCTGGTTCAGTGGCGCTGTAGGGCGTGAAGAATACGTCCTTGACGCTGGGTGCAGTGGTTCCAATCAGCACAATCTTGTCTTTGAACCATTCCGGCTGAGTTTTGCCGCTCAAAACTTCAGTCAGGCTGACTTGACGCGCGATCGTTCTTCCCCGGTAGTGCAGCAGCAGTTGGTAGCCACGGGCATCGATCGTCTGGTAGCCGCCAGAATGATTTTCTAGAGGATGCAGCTTGGCCTTGCCCAACTGAATCAGGTTAGGGTCTTTGGCATCGGAAACTGGTGTGATCCCCTGAGTCACCAGGTATTGCATGGCTAATCGCAGGGAAAACGAGTAAAGGGTCGCGTTCTGACTGTCTGCAAAAAGGAGGTTCCGCCGCACTACGCCATCTGGATCAAGTACTAGATCGTTGAACCCAATGCGATCGCTCGGCACTTTGGGCGGCGGGGGTGTGATGGTTGGGGAGCCATCGGCATTGCCCAGATTAGTAATAGCAACTACATTAGCCGCATTAAGTTCTGTCAACAGTTCACGGTTGCCAGGCTCCTGGGGCAAGTCCCGTAACAAATCCAAACCGATCGCCTTTGGCTGATAGGACTTGACCAGCTTTAGCAGTTGGGCCACCGTGCGATCGGACACAGGAAAGCGCTTCTGAGCCTGAATATCTGCCTCGGTGATGCCCACCACGACTAAGCGAGGATCTGGCCCCGGATTAGGGCTGTGCTGCACCATGCGATCGAAGGCGGCCAGTTCAAGCGGTTGCAGCCAGCCAAGCTGACGGAGGCCCAGCAGTCCAGCTACCATCAGTCCTGCCAGTCCAAACCCAGCCGCCATCCTGCTTCGCTGTGGCAGAAGAGCCGGAGTTGGCGATCGAGTAACCAGCTCAGCGGGAATCCGAGTTGTGTCATATTCTGGCGCGTGGCCTGTGGGATAAGTCAGGTCGAGGGGGAACCGCTCAGTGGGATGGGCCAGGGCGTGCAGCACAGCACTGGCAGAGCCATAGCGTTGGCTGAAATGGTAGCGCACCATTCGTTCCAGCACGATCGCTAGATTCTCACTAACCTGAACTTGATCCCGCCATAGCACCTCGCCTGTATCGGGGTCAGTTGGCAACTGAGTTGGCTGCACTCCAGTCAAGGCGTGAATCGCCGTCATTCCCAGTGCATACAAATCGCTGCTATAGAGCGGTTTACCCATCAATTGTTCGCTGGGAGC
This sequence comes from Thermosynechococcaceae cyanobacterium, assembly GCA_036703905.1. Taxonomy (GTDB): domain Bacteria; phylum Cyanobacteriota; class Cyanobacteriia; order Leptolyngbyales; family Leptolyngbyaceae; genus DATNQR01. The sequence continues at coordinate 10,532 of DATNQR010000526.1, read as the reverse complement.
GTAGCCCTGAGTTCCAATGCCGATCGTCAGGTTGGTCTGCCCCGGCTCTGTAGTTAGTTGAGTTTGGATCTCTTTGACGGCTCCAAAATCAATCAGAACAAATTTGCCGTCTCGATGCCGCCGCATCAGGTTTCCAGGTTTGATGTCTCGGTGGATCACCTGGTTTTCGTGAACAAATTCCAGCACTTGCAGCACGTCCTGGAGCAAACCCCTCACATCAGGTTCCGTTAGCCGTCGAGTTTTGGTGAACTCCTGACTCAGCGATCGACCCTCAACATATTCTTGAACCAGATAAAACTCTTGCTGTTCCTCAAAGTCGTCCAGCAGCGTGGGAATCTGGTTATGGCTGCCTAGTTTTCTTAGAGTTTCAACTTCGCTAGAAAACAGCCGCCGCGCTGTTTGTAGAAACAAAGTATCCTGACGAACGGGCTGAAACTGTTTGACAACACATCTGAATCCGTCTGGCTGCTGAACGTCTTCTGCAAAGTAGGTTTTGCCAAACCCACCACTTCCCAGTACCCGGATGATTTTGTAGCGTCCGTGGAGCAGCGTTCCTAGCATTCGACCTGAAAGAGTGAGGGACGATCGATCGCACCACTAGAGCAATTGTCGCATACGACCTAAGAACCCATCAGGGGTTCCGGGATAAGGCATGGTTCCATGGTTATGTTGACGAAACTCCCTTATCACCTTCATTTTGGTTTAGAGGTCAACAGAATCTAAAGTTAAGAACTTATTAAGAGATCAGCGAACCCAATATTCTCTAGATAGCTTAATAGATGAAGTATCTCCTAATTGCGCCTCTAACCCCATCGCTTGCTCACTCCGGCAGCATGGGGTTTTCTACGTTTTGACGCGAGTTAAGTCGATCGTCACCCGGCCGCCAAAGTCTGGAATAGGAGCGGCAAGTTTGGAGAGGCGTACCTGAACCTGCTGGACTGAAGCTGAGGCTAGCAGGTTCTCCGCGATCGTTGTAGCTAATCGCTCCAGCAAGGCTACTCTGGAGTTCTTTACTAACTGCTGAACTTGAATGACCACCGCGCCGTAGTCGATCGTGTCTTGCAGACGATCGCTCCGTCCAGCGATCGCCAAGTCCAGCCCCAGGGTTAACTCCACCTCAAACCACTGCCCCAGCACTTGCTCTTCTGGCAGCACTCCAACATAGCCGTAGCACCGAATTCCTGTGAGATGGATCTGATCCATGAACTTTTTTGTTGACAGTTTCCTGATTATCAGCCATAGTAGGAGACGTTGCAAATTGCAATCCGCATTTCGCGGGTGTGGCTCAGTGGTAGAGCGTCACCTTGCCAAGGTGAATGTCGCGCGTTCGAATCGCGTCACCCGCTTTCAATCTTTCCTTCCTCCAGCTTTTGCTGGATTTGGGGTTGACAATCGTTTAACTCATTCAGTCCTGCTTCCCGATCGCTAGACTTGAGAAAATGAGTGAGCTTCAGCATGGTGCTATCTCAATCTCCACAGCAGCCTTTAGCCAGAACTGTCCTGGTTTGTCAGAACCGCACTTGTCTAAAGCAGGGTTCAGGTAAGGTGCTGGCAGCGCTTCAGCAAAAGTCGCCTCCTAGTGTGGAAGTTGTAGCTAGTCAGTGCTTAGGGCAGTGCGGTAGCGGCCCAATGGTGCAAGTCCTACCCGATGAAGTTTGGTACAGTCGCGTTTCTCCTGAAGAAGTGGGGGCGATCGTCGATCGTCACCTCCTTCAGAATCAGCCCGTTACGGCAATGCTGTATCCCACGTTTCATCCAAAGTTAGTGAAGAAATAGAACTCAAGAATAGAGCCTAGGCAGTTTATACCAAGTAAAGTATTTGGCGTGGCGTAGGCCTCAGGCCTGCAATACCAGCGAGACGCTTGCCCTACGCGTACATTCAGAGGGTACACTCGGAACCAGGAATCTCCTTAAGACCGATGCTGCACGAACGGTACAGCCACAACCTCACCTACACTGCTGCCGACCTGAACCTTCAGCCCTATCTCCACTGCTTTGGTGCGGATGTAGGCTAGTCCCAACGGCCCAGTTTCAGTCATGGCCACGCTGGTCAGTAGACCCACTTTCTCGCCCTCCACGGTGATCACAGTTCCAGGCTCCGCGATCGCGCTCAGGCGTACTCCCCAAAGCTGCTGCTTCACGCCTTTGTAGGTGTCCAGCCGAGCGATCGTTTCCTGCCCGATGTAGCAGCCTTTGGTAAATGAAATGGTTTGCCAAAGTCCGGCTTCCAGGGGGTTGTAGTCTTCGGTGAGTTCACGATCGGGCAGAGGGCGACCCTGCTCAATCCGTAGCTGCTCCCAAACGCGATCACCCATCGGCACGACTCCTGCTTTGGTCAGCGCTTGCCAAACTGCGGCCGCATCATTAATCTCGGTGATTAGGGTGTAACCGTCGATCGCTAACCCACTGCCGATCGCCAACCGTACCGATCGCCCTGCTATATCTGTGAGTTGATGCGACCCATAGGGACGATCGCCCATTGGCTCCAGCCCCAGCTTGGACAGCAAAGCGTGGCTTTCGGGCCCCACTAAGCTGAAACTGGCTGTTTGCTCAGTCACATCGGTTAGCTTGACTTGATCACCAAAGAAAATGTAGCGATCGAGCCAGGTCAACAGCTTCTCGCGGCGATTTGGTGACACTAACACCAGCACCGTATCTTCAAGAACGTAGGCAGTAGCTAGGTCGATCGTCCGGGCCGTCGAGGTCACAAATACCGTATCGCGTCCTTCTCCGGGCTTCAGCAGCTTGAAGTCGTTCGTGCTCTGGTTGTGTAGAAAAGTGAGACAATCACGATCAGAAATTTCAATCCGTCCCCAATGGGAGCGATCGCCCACAGCCACACCCTGCCGCGCTGCTAGAACTGCGGCCGCATCGTTGCCAAAAGTGATTGGGGCACTGGTATCTGCCTCAAACATTGCCCCGCTTTGCGCCTGAGTTGCCCGTAGATCCATCATGATTGAAGCCCATGTTTTCACCGCCAGCTTACCGCAACAACGCTTTGGGCCCCAAAGCGGGCCCCAAAGTGGGCTTCAAACGATGCAAGGCGGAGCGATTCTGGACATCACTGAGCGTTACCGATACTCCCTCTGGCGATCGTGGGATCAAACTGCTCCCAAAATAGGCTTCGTGATGCTGAATCCCAGTCGAGCCGATGCTTCTGTGAACGACCCGACGATCCGCCGCTGCCTTGGGTTTGCCTGTTTCTGGGGTTTTGGCGCTCTGGAAGTGGTGAACTTGTTTGCCTACCGGAGTGCTCGGCCGCAAGATTTGCTGCAAGTGAATGATCCGATCGGGCCGGACAACGAAGCCTACCTAGCTTCGCTGTCTGATCGGGTCGATCGGATTGTGCTGGCTTGGGGAAACTGGGGCAAGCTGCAAGGGCGCAACCAAGTGGCGCTGGAAATCCTGGCTTCAGAAACGCTCTATTGTTTGGGGACGACCCAAACCCAGCAGCCTCGTCACCCTCTCTACCTTCACCATAGTTGTGTGCCGACGTTGTTCCAGAGGAGCGATCGTAGCTCTGCGGGAGCAATACCGCTAGGAAGAAACATCTCGGATCTGCCTTCACCAGTCTGAGCGCTAGCTCAGTCGAAATGAGCGTAAGTACTAGGCGGCTCATGCCATGGATTTGGCACGGATTAAGACATTTCTCAGAGAATTCGATCGAAACTTGTAGATATGTATCAATAGTTGACAAACTAACCCAGATAGTAAAGAAACTATTCTTCCTTCCTATAGTTTAACTGTGTAAACAAAATCACGTTTTCCTTGACTTTTGACTTAACTATTGAATAGCTGCTTGGATTCGTAAGCTAGTCCCCATCACTACTTGAGCGATTTTGAATTATTGTTAACTGTCGTCAAAATGAGGCAAAGCCAAGTCCTATAATGTCACGATGAGAACCCCTAATGGGCTAGTTTCACAACTCCATGAGCGTTTCCGGTCTTTAAGGATGATGCTCATTACTCCGAATGGTTCGTTCCGGTTCTATTCGCTGCTGCTTGCTTTAAGGAATCATGAAGTTATGCTTTCCAATGCTGTTAGGCGGCGGTCATCCAGACCCGTAAGTGACGTTCTGGGGGTGAAATTGGTTCAACAAGGGAAAGTCCTCGTTCCTTGTCTAGAGAGAGGAGAGTCTCAATGACAACTACCCCACGGGAGCGAGAGCAAAAGGTGAGAGTTGTAGTCGATAAAGATCCGGTGAAAACTTCTTTCGAGAAGTGGGCACAACCTGGTCATTTCGATCGCACTCTGGCTAGAGGACCCAAAACCACCACCTGGATTTGGAATCTTCACGCTCTTGCCCACGATTTCGATAGCCATACCAGCGACCTAGAAGACGTATCCCGCAAAATTTTCAGTGCACACTTCGGGCACTTGGCCGTCGTGTTCATCTGGTTGAGTGGGATGTTTTTCCACGGTGCTAAATTTTCAAACTATGAAGCTTGGTTAGCCAACCCAACCGCCATCAAGCCCAGCGCTCAGGTTGTGTGGCCGATTTTTGGTCAAGAAATTTTGAATGGAGATGTTGGGGGCGGCTTCCACGGAATCCAGATCACTTCGGGTCTGTTCTACTGGTGGCGCGGAGCTGGTATCACCAGTTCCTTCCAGCTTTATGCCACTGCGATCGGTGGCTTGGTGATGGCAGGCCTGATGCTGTTCGCAGGCTGGTTCCACTACCACAAGCGCGCTCCTAAGCTGGAGTGGTTCCAGAATGTGGAATCTATGCTGAATCACCACCTGGCAGGGTTGCTGGGCTTGGGTTGCCTGTCTTGGGCAGGTCATCAAATCCACGTCGGTAACCCAATTAACAAGCTGCTGGATGCTGGCGTGGCCGCGAAGGACATCCCTCTGCCCCACGAGTTCATCCTCAACCAGAAGCTAATCGCGGATTTGTATCCCAGCTTCGCGAAGGGATTGACTCCCTTCTTCACGCTGAACTGGGCTGAATACTCGGACTTCCTGACCTTCAAGGGCGGTCTGAACCCAGTTACAGGCGGACTGTGGTTGACGGATGCTGCTCACCACCACTTGGCGCTGGCAGTTCTGTTCATCATTGCTGGACACCAGTACCGGACGAACTGGGGTATTGGTCACAGCATCAAAGAGATCCTGGAAAACCACAAAGGCCCCTTCACTGGCGAAGGTCACAAGGGTCTTTATGAAAACCTGACCACCTCTTGGCACGCGCAACTGGCTATCAACCTGGCCATGTTGGGTTCGGTGACGATCATCGTGGCTCAACATATGTACGCGATGCCACCGTATCCCTACATGGCTACGGACTACGCTACGCAGTTGTCCCTGTTCACTCACCATATGTGGATCGGCTCTTTCTTCATCGTTGGGGGCGCAGCTCACGCTGCAATCTTCATGGTGCGGGACTACGACCCAGCAGTGAACCAGAACAACTTGCTCGATCGCGTCCTCCGACACCGCGATGCGATCATCTCTCATCTCAACTGGGTCTGTATCTTCTTGGGCTTCCACAGCTTCGGCTTGTACGTGCATAACGACACGATGCGTGCTTTGGGCCGTCCTCAAGATATGTTCTCGGACACCGCAATTCAGTTGCAGCCTGTCTTTGCTCAATGGGTGCAGAACCTGCACACCTTGGCTCCCGGCGCAACGGCTCCGAACGCACTAGCTCCAGCTAGCTACGCCTTTGGTGGCGGCACGGTTGCAGTCGCAGGTAAGGTTGCCATGATGCCGATCGCTCTGGGCACGGCTGACTTCATGGTTCACCACATTCACGCCTTCACAATCCACGTCACCGTGCTGATTCTGCTGAAGGGTGTGCTGTTTGCCCGTAGCTCACGCTTGATTCCTGACAAGGCTAACCTCGGCTTCCGCTTCCCTTGCGATGGTCCAGGTCGTGGCGGCACTTGCCAAGTCTCCGGTTGGGATCACGTCTTCCTGGGTCTGTTCTGGATGTACAACTCCATCTCGGTCGCGATTTTCCACTTCTCGTGGAAGATGCAGTCGGACGTGTGGGGGACAGTGAATCCAGATGGCTCGGTGGCACACATCACAGGCGGCAACTTTGCTCAAAGCGCCATCACCATCAATGGCTGGTTGCGAGACTTCCTGTGGGCGCAAGCCACTCAGGTAATCACGTCCTACGGCTCAGCGCTGTCGGCTTACGGGTTGCTGTTCTTGGGCGCGCACTTTGTCTGGGCGTTTAGCCTCATGTTCTTGTTCAGTGGTCGCGGCTACTGGCAGGAATTGATTGAGTCGATCGTCTGGGCCCACAACAAGCTGAAAGTGGCTCCGTCTGTTCAGCCGCGCGCATTGAGCATCATTCAGGGTCGGGCAGTGGGCGTTGCTCACTACCTCTTAGGAGGGATTGTCACAACGTGGGCATTCTTCCTGGCTCGCACAATTGCACTGGGTTAAGGCGAGGAGAACACAGAAAACTATGGCAACTAAATTTCCCAAATTTAGCCAAGACCTCGCTCAAGATCCAACCACACGGCGGATCTGGTACGGGATCGCCACTGCCCACGACTTTGAAAGTCACGATGGCATGACGGAAGAGAATCTTTACCAAAAGATTTTCGCTTCCCACTTTGGCCATGTGGCAATCATCTTCCTCTGGACTTCTGGCAACCTGTTCCACGTAGCGTGGCAAGGCAACTTTGAGCAGTGGATCAAAGATCCGCTCAACATCCGCCCGATCGCCCATGCGATTTGGGATCCTCAATTCGGTCAACCCGCTGTAGAAGCGTTCACTCAGGGTGGTGCAAACTACCCAGTTAACATCACCTACTCTGGTATCTACCACTGGTGGTACACGATCGGAATGCGGACGAACGGCGACCTCTACCAAGGCGCAGTGTTCCTCTTGCTCCTGTCGGCGGTCTTCCTGTTCGCGGGTTGGCTGCACCTGCAACCCAAGTTCCGTCCGTCCTTGTCCTGGTTCAAGAACGCTGAATCTCGCTTAAACCACCATCTAGCTGGTTTGTTTGGGGTTAGCTCCTTGGCTTGGGCCGGTCACATGATCCACGTGGCGATTCCTGAGTCTCGCGGTCAGCACGTCGGTTGGGATAACTTCCTGTCCACGCTGCCCCACCCCGCAGGTCTGGCTCCGTTCTTCACCGGCAACTGGGGTGTGTATGCGGAGAACCCGGATACTCCTCAGCACCTATTCGGCACGGCTCAAGGTTCAGGTACGGCAATTCTGTCCTTCTTAGGCGGATTCCATCCTCAAACCGAGTCCCTGTGGCTGACGGACATCGCGCACCACCATCTGGCGATCGCGGTGCTGTTCATCGTCGCAGGTCACATGTACCGGACTAACTTTGGTATCGGGCATAGCATTCGTGAAATGCTCGACAGCAAAGCGGGTCTGCTGAGTCCCCGGTCTGAGGGTCAGTTCAACTTGCCTCACCAAGGCTTGTACGACACCTATAACAACTCGTTGCACTTCCAGTTGGGCATCCACCTGGCGGCTCTAGGAGTTGTCACTTCCCTCGTAGCCCAGCACATGTACGCCCTGCCACCTTACGCTTTCATGGCGAAGGACTTCACAACCCAGGCAGCGCTGTATACCCATCACCAGTACATCGCTGGATTCCTGATGGTAGGTGCATTTGCCCACGGTGCAATCTTCTGGATTCGGGACTACGACCCCGATCAGAACAAAGGCAACGTGCTGGATCGAGTTCTACAGCATAAAGAAGCTATCATCTCGCACCTGAGTTGGGTTTCGCTGTTCCTCGGCTTCCACACTCTGGGACTGTACGTTCACAACGATGCAGTGGTTGCCTTTGGCACTCCCGAAAAGCAAATCCTGATTGAGCCTGTGTTCGCTCAGTTCATTCAGTCTGCTCACGGCAAAGTGATCTACGGTATGGACGCTCTGCTGTCGAACCCTGACAGCTTGGCCACCACCGCTTGGCCGAACTACGGCAACGTCTGGCTACCTGGCTGGCTGGAGGCGATTAACAACGGCACGAACTCTCTGTTCCTGACCATTGGGCCTGGCGACTTCCTGATTCACCATGCGATCGCCCTCGGACTTCACACCACCACCTTGATCCTGGTCAAAGGTGCGTTGGATGCCCGTGGTTCCAAGCTAATGCCCGACAAAAAAGACTTCGGCTATTCCTTCCCCTGTGATGGTCCTGGTCGGGGTGGTACTTGCGAACTCTCTGCTTGGGATGCGTTCTACCTGTCGGTGTTCTGGATGCTGAACACGATCGGCTGGGTTACGTTCTACTGGCACTGGAAGCACCTCGGCATCTGGTCCGGTAACGTGTCTCAGTTCAACGAAAGCTCCACCTACATCATGGGTTGGCTGCGTGATTACCTCTGGCTCTACTCTGGGCCACTGATCAACGGGTACAACCCCTACGGCATGAACAACCTGGCGGTTTGGGCTTGGATGTTCCTCTTTGGACACCTTGTTTGGGCAACCGGCTTCATGTTCCTGATCTCCTGGAGAGGCTATTGGCAAGAGCTGATTGAAACCTTGGTCTGGGCACACGAGCGGACTCCTCTGGCAAACCTGGTTCGCTGGAAAGATAAGCCCGTTGCGATGTCTATTGTTCAAGGTCGTGTGGTTGGTCTTGCCCACTTCACTGTTGGCTATGTGCTAACCTACGCTGCCTTCCTGATTGCCTCCACTGCTGCAAAGTTTGGTTAATTGCACATTTCTAGGCACTCACTAAAAAATCCCCCAGCAAACGCTAGGGGATTTTTTAGTGAGTGCTTACTAAAGAACTAACTTAGCTAGAGTGCTTTAATTAAGTCTGCATTTGAAGGATTAAGCTAGGTTATCGAGGGCAAACACAGACTACTTTCGCGGAAACCGAGTCTACTTGTGCTGAGCGCTGATTTAGTTTGCTACCCTCTCTCTGACCTACCTGCGCGTGATTAATGAACGGAACCCTCTTATAAGCGGCCAAGTCACGCCCAAAGTCCACCGCATTGTAGTAATTTTTTTCCCTTGAGAAAGGTTGAGTCGCGCCACCTGGTTGCTCTTCAAAGTAGACCTCTACGGCAGCTTCACTAAGATAGATTGCATAGGCAGGTGTAGGAACTGATGACATAGCTGTGTTAGGTTGAGTTGGGACTAGGAATATGCTAAGTATACTTACTGATCCCTGTTTTGATAGCACCTTACTTTAGATAGAGTTCAGGGCTTTATGACTTTCCGAAAGCGAATCTGACTATTTTATAGCAGTTTTATAGCAGTCACTCCCAGACAACGATACCCCGACCTAGCTTGACGTTGCGAGTACTGCTATGGCGAAACATCGATCGCAGCTTCAGATCCTCTTGCTTCAGATTCGTGATGACGAACCCACCTGCCGAGAGGAATTGAATGAGTTCGTCCGATATAGTGGGCTAGCGCTGGAGCAGTTCGGCGTACTCAATGCTTTTGCCACTCCCAACTTCCAGCCAGACTGTATGAACGGTTATGACGCGCTGTTTGTGGGAGGTTCCAGCGATGCTTCGGTCACGCAGCCCGATCGCTATCCATTTGTGGAAAACATCAAGCAATTGCTGCTGGATTGTTTAGCCCAGAGTACTCCTGTGTTTGCTTCCTGCTTCGGATTTCAGGCGGTGGTGGAAGCGTTGGGTGGCCGAGTGGTCGTGGATGAGCCGAATATGGAGATGGGGACTTACTCCATCCGCTTGACTGAGGCGGCCGCCCAAGACCCACTACTGCACGATGCTCCCGACGGATTTTGGGCGGTGTCGGGTCATAAGGAACGGGCGATCGCCCTGCCAGAGGCCGCAATTCTGCTGGCCTACACCGATCGCTGTCCCTACCACGCTTTCCGAATCGCAGATAAGCCATTCTACGGCTTCCAATTTCATCCCGAAATCGATCCGCCTGACCTGGCCTCGCGCATCACTCGCTACCAGCACCGCTACCTAGACAGCGAGGCAGCATTGGCGCAGGTCTTGAGTAACCTTCAGGACACGTCGATCGCAAACCAATTGATTCAAAAGTTTGTCGATCGAATTTTGCTGCCCTAGCTCAAATTCCTAGATATAGCCGTGATCCCGTAGATTAGGATGGGGTTCCCCGTCCTAACCCAATGTCCTAAGCTGTTTGGCTACGGCTATGGCCTCACGGCTGCTTACGTGGACTCAGCACCAGGAGCGAATCTAGCTGCTCCCCCTCTGGCGTAATGGAGTTAGAGGTACTGTAGCTGCGGAAAATTCCCAGCACACGCTGAATCTCCCGCACATAAGAGCTTTGGGCCGGTAGACCCTGAGCCGCAGAATTTCTAGAAAAAATCAACCCGTACAGCAAGGACAAGGACGAACCCATGTTCACATAGAGAAAGCCTTCATTAGGCTTGCCAAATCCCTCAGTAGCAGTCTTAAAGGTGTAGCTAGAATCCAGTGTCAAGTAGGGTTTGGGATAGAGAGAGGACATCGCTCCGGCTCCAGTTGCCATGATCAGAGTATCCCCTGACCAAGCGTAGGAGAGCAGGCTGATGGCCTCGCGGCTCTCCCAACTGACGATCGGCTGTCCTTTAACCGTCCGCTCCACAACTTCTATGTAGTTGTA
>DATNQR010000525.1:0-5412 GCA_036703905.1 Thermosynechococcaceae cyanobacterium | reverse complement strand
CCCAGCAATTCCTCAAGTTCTCGTCCTACCAGCTGTTCTTCCCCAAGCTGATCAGTCGGCCGATCACGCGCTATCACTCGATCGCCGCCCAAATGCCCAACCAAACTTTTCCCACAGTCGATCGGGTCGCTGAAGGCCTGTGGCTAATTGCCTGTGGCGCAATCAAGAAGGGGCTGCTGGCAGACAACCTGGGAACCCTGGTAAACCTGAGCTTTCAGAATTTGCAACGGGCCGGCAGTGGCGATCTGTGGCTGGCTCTGTTCGCCTACGGGTTCCAGCTTTATCTCGACTTCAGTGGCTACGTGGACATGGCGCGGGGCACAGCCATTCTGCTGGGGTTCGACCTGCCGCAAAACTTCGACTTTCCTTACTTCAGCACCAGCATTGCCGACTTCTGGCGACGCTGGCACATGAGCCTAGGAGACTGGCTGCGGAACTACCTGTATTTTCCGTTGGGCGGCTCTCGATCAGGACTGTTCCGCACCTGCCTCAACTTGATGATTGTGATGGCGATCGCCGGACTGTGGCATGGTGCAGCCTGGGGCTTCATCGTCTGGGGATTACTGCACGGTCTAGCTCTGGTAATTCACCGTCTCACTGAGGCAGTCTCCAGTCGATCGCCGCGTCTAAAGCACTTCTGGCAAACCACTCAAGGAATTATCCTGGCCTGGTTCCTGACTCAGATGATGGTGTTCCTCACCTGGATCTTCTTCCGGTTGCCCAATCTGAAGGATTCCTGGCTAGTGTTGCAGCGCCTTTGGGGTCATCCGGCCGATGCTCAGTTTGCCCAGAAGGTCTACACCGACGCGATCAGTTTGGAGCCATTGCAAATCAGCTTCCTGCTGCTCTTACTGCTGCTGGGAATGGGCGTGAGCTGCACCTTCAGTCGCTTCTTGAAGCTGCAACTCAACTGGCCGGTTAAGCTGCTGCTGGTTCCTGCTTGCCTGTTTTCCGTATGGCTGCTGGCTCCCCAAGGAGCGCTGCCCTTCATCTATTTCGATTTCTAGGCCTATCTTCAGTCTCCTAAAAGTATGGGGTAATACTGAAACTCTCTCTTCCGTGTGGATTGAGTTCTCTCTGGCGATAGATAAGGGGATCACGTCTGTCCTATTAAATGAGGCTTAACAGACATAAGTCTTTAACTCAGAAGTTATCCATCGATTTAGGAGAGGGAAGCAGAAATGGCATACGCAGATAGACCTAGTGTTGTAGGGACAAGTGCAGTTCAACCCACAACGGATTACCACGATCGCGTCCGTTGGGGCCCAATCATTGCAGGTTTGGCAGTAGCTTTGAGTACTCAGCTAGTCTTAAGTGGCATTGGTGCAGCGATCGGAGCAAGCAACATTGCTGGGTCGGGTGCGCCTCGATCTAATGCTGATGACGTGGGCAATGCAGTTGGCATCTGGACAATCATTAGCTTGTTTATTTCTTTGTTCATCGGTAGCTGGGTTATGGCCCGCGCTTGTGGTCCCATGAACCGCAGCACTGCCCTGCTGAACGGTGCGATTCTGTGGGCGACCACCCTAGCCCTGAGCGCTTGGTTGCTGGCAAACGGTGTGTCTGGTGCGTTCGGAGTTTTGGCATCTAACGCAGGCGAAGCAGTCAATCAGGCTCAGCAAAGTGGTACTACATTGCCGAACCAAGCTCCCAACGTGACGGCTCAACAAACCCGCGACATTGCAGGTAACGCCGCCAAAGTGGGCTGGTCGTTTGCCCTTGGTTCACTTTTAGGCTTGGCTTCTTCGCTGATCGGTGCAGCCGTCGGCGCTCGGAACTACCGCACTGTGACTCGTGATGCTGCTCCCTACCGGGAAGAGTAAATGCTACTCAGGGTCGCCGCGAAGCTACCTTAGTTTCTAGGAATATACGAAATGATATGGCCCTCCACGATCGTGGAGGGCTTGTTTATTAGTCTGCTTGCTTGCGCTTGCCTGCCTGCGCGTGCTCACTCATAGAAGCGCGATCGCCCTACTTTACCTAGCAATCACACTACTGAAGGTAAGTTGAAGCTGCCTTATGGGCAGTTGGAGAAATGTCCTGTAAAAAATTCGCGTGTGCCTTAGCGCTCACAGCACCCTCAACCTCTGCCACAGAAGAAAGGGGAGCAGTGTGGGAAGGGTTAAGGAAAAGATTCATCGAAAACGTGATCGTGACGGCTAGCAGAAACTTCTCAAACATGATGCGCCTCCTGCAAACGTATCTGTGATGCTCTAGAGCGAGAGGTCGAAGCTAATTCGTTGAAATTGATTACGCTTAACTACAGCTACTTTCCAGAATCTATCGCGAATCTAACCGAGTTCCCTGCGGTAATATACGCAATGTTTTCAGTACTCATAGGCCCGATCTGCTGGGTTTCCCTGGATCTGATCAGGATTTTGTGAAACTTTAGTAAATCTACTGAAGACATTTTGCAGCGCTCTCAAAACTCCTGTTCAGTCAATTTTGCTAGTTCAAATTACGATGAATCTCTGCGAGGTCACAAAGTTCCTGGATCAATTTTTTGGCAGCGATCGCTTTCCAGACGATCCGAATGGAGTTTATCGTGCTTCTGATCGCTCCGTTCAGCGTTTAGGTTTAGCGCTGAAACCCAATGATCAGCTAGGGCACTGGGTCGATCGACTTCAATTGGATGCGCTCTTGCTGCACCATCCTTGGCACATAGATCTGGAGAACTTACCCGCAGATGTGGGGCTGTTGGCTTACCATTTGAGCTTCGATGAAGGGTTGACATTGGGATTCAACCCTATTCTGGCAAACGGACTGCACCTGACCGCGTTGGAGGTGCTGGGTATGAAGCACGATCGCCCGATTGGCATGATCGGCAACATACCCCCTCGTACTTTGGTAGATTTGAGCGAAGAGCTACATCACCGATTTGCCGGCCTAGAACTAATACTGGGTCAAAACAGGACGATTGCACGGGTGGCAGTGGTGGGCGCAATGACGGAGGCGTTGGTGCGGGAGGCACACGATCGCGGGGCGCAACTCTACCTGACTGGACAGTTTCGCAAAGTGGCGGCCCCAACTGTAGAGGAGACCGGCATAGCGGTAGTGGCGATCGGGCATCGCCGCAGCGAGAATTGGGGCCTGAAAACGCTGGCAGAGATTGTGTCTCGGCAGTGGCCAGGTTTGCAGGTCTATAAATTCCCCGACGTTGAGCCAGTAGGTCTGGAATAATTTAGTCACGATCGACCTTTCTCCGCTAGCGCAGGAACCAGGGCAATTTGCAATTCCTTGAGGTTTCGGTGAACGCTTACGGTAGCATTAAAAATGTTGAGTTTCTCGGCTCACTTGGCGCAAAAAACTTGCCCCTGCGACTGCGGCTACAGAGCAGTCCGAGTCAGTAGGGATAATTGCCTATTCGCTCATTCAATGAAACAATAGGCCGAAGAGGTTATTTTAGCAATCCAGCAGAGGTCGGCTGTAAGACACCAGCAGTAACCCAGCTATCACTCGTCTGAATCCAGCGCAAACCGTCATTTAGTGGAAAGATCATGGCTGTCGCAACTCAATCACTCGAAGAACTGTGTATTAATTCCATTCGTTTTCTGGCGATCGATGCCGTTGAAAAAGCGAAGTCTGGTCATCCAGGGCTGCCGATGGGTGCGGCTCCAATGGCGTTTGTGCTGTGGGATAAGTTTCTGCGGTTCAATCCTAAAAACCCCAAGTGGCCCGATCGGGATCGCTTTGTTCTTTCGGCAGGGCACGGCTGTATGCTGCAATACGCCCTGCTGCATCTAACGGGCTACGACAGCGTGACGATCGAGGACATCAAAAACTTCCGCCAGTGGGAATCTAGAACCCCCGGACACCCAGAGAACTTCATGACGGCGGGTGTGGAGGTCACGACGGGGCCACTGGGACAGGGGATTTGCAACGGAGTCGGGCTGGCGATCGCTGAGGCTCATTTGGGCGCGAAATTCAACAAGCCGGATTTCCCTGTGGTAGACCACTACACCTATGTCATCCTGGGCGACGGCTGCAACATGGAAGGCATCTCCGGCGAAGCTTGCTCTCTAGCGGGACACTTGGGACTGGGCAAGCTGATTGCGCTGTACGACGATAACCACATCTCGATCGACGGCTCCACCGATATTGCCTTCACCGAAGATGTGAGCAAGCGGTTTGAGGCTTACGGCTGGCACGTTCAGCACGTCGAGAAAGGCAACACCGATCTGCAAGCGATCGGAGACGCGATCGCCGCTGCTAAGGCTGTTACAGATAAGCCTTCTCTGATCAAAGTCACCACGACGATCGGCTACGGCTCCCCCAACAAAGCCGACACTGCCGGGGTGCACGGTGCAGCGCTAGGTGGTTCGGAAGTCGAAGCCACTCGCAAAAACCTGGGCTGGGAATTGCCCCCGTTTGAAGTGCCCCAGGATGTGCTGGATCACTACCGTAAAGCCGTCGATCGTGGAGCGGAACTGGAAGCTAACTGGGAAGCGCAGTTTGCCAAGTACAAGTCCAGCTACCCTGAAGAGGCGGCTGAGTATGAGCGGCTGGTGAGTGGCAAGCTTCCCGAAGGTTGGGAGAAAGCGCTGCCTACCTACACTCCTGAAGATAAAGCCTTGGCTACCCGTAAGCTGTCGGAGATTACCCTAAACGCTCTGGCTCCAGTACTGCCGGAACTGTTTGGCGGATCGGCTGACCTGACCCACTCCAACTACACTGAACTGGAGATCACGGGCGATTTCCAGAAGGGAACCTACGAGAATCGCAACCTCCACTTTGGAGTGCGGGAACACGGCATGGCGGCGATCTGCAACGGTTTAGCGCTGCATGGCGGCGTGATTCCCTACGGCGCAACTTTCCTGGTGTTTGCTGACTATATGCGCGGTGCGATGCGGCTGTCAGCCCTCTCAGAAGCAGGTGTAATCTACGTGCTGACCCATGACTCTGTGGCACTGGGCGAAGACGGCCCAACGCACCAGCCAGTGGAAACGATCGCCTCTCTCCGCGTCATCCCCAACATGCTGGTCGCCCGTCCCGCCGACGGGAACGAAACCTCCGGGGCTTACAAAGTTGCGGTGGAGAATCGCCATCGCCCCACGGTGTTGGCTCTGTCTCGCCAGAATCTGCCGAATCTAGCGGGATCGTCGATCGAAGGTGTGGCTAAAGGCGGCTACATCCTCTCGGACAGCGACGGTACGCCGGAACTGATCCTGATTAGCACAGGGGGCGAACTTCACCTCTGCGTCACCGCCGCCGATAAGCTGCGGGCTGAAGGCAAGAAGGTGCGGGTGGTTTCTCTACCCGTTTGGGAACTGTTTGAGGAGCAAAGCGCTGAGTACCGTGAGTCAGTCTTGCCCAAAGCAGTGGGTAAGCGTCTGGTGGTGGAAGCGGGCGCCAGCTTTGGTTGGGAGCGCTATGCGGGCTATGCAGGCGCAATCCTGGGTATCGATCGCTTCG
>DATNQR010000524.1:0-2248 GCA_036703905.1 Thermosynechococcaceae cyanobacterium | reverse complement strand
ATGCTGGCTCCCGAAAAGAAGCTGGTAATCGTCTCCATCCTGCGGGCGGGTCAGGGAATTTTGGACGGTATGCTGCAACTGATTCCCTCGGCTAGAGTGGGACACATTGGCTTGTACCGCGATCCGGCAACGCTGGTGCCGGTGGAGTACTACTTCAAAATGCCTCACGACATTGAAGATCGAGATATGTTGGTGGTCGATCCGATGGTGGCCACGGGCAACTCGGCCGTCGCTGCTGTGCATCGCCTCAAGGAAACTAGCCCTAAGTCTCTCAAGCTTGTCTGCCTGCTGGCCGCACCGGAGGGCATCCAGAATTTTCACGAAGAGCATCCCGACGTGCCGATCTACACTGCTGCGATCGACGAGGGACTGGACGAGCACGGCTACATTATCCCTGGCATGGGGGATGCGGGCGATCGCCTCTTCGGAACGAAGTAATATCCGCTAGCAAGAACAAAGGCGCTCGATCGAGCGCCTTTGTCAAGTTTGAACTGGAAAGATAAGTTTGACCTGAAGAAAAGAGCGATTGCCTATTTTAGGCGCTCTACTGCTTCTCCAATTTTCTCCTTCACTGCCTCTAAAGGGTTCTTCTCCAGGGCATTATCAGAATCCGAAGTGTAAATATCCTTAGTCTGTTCTGCTTTCAAGCCCAATGTTTCGGGGATGTTTTCGCCCAACTTGCGGATGTTTTTCAGTCCAGTTTCACCGATCGGGCGGCTGGGGCTATCTCCCAGATCTTCCGCTTCTCCCTGAATTTTCTTGAGGGTTTTGACTGTGTCTGCATCAGGCTTGGCCCCGTCTGCCTGAATCACATTCCGACCTTTGTAGGTTGTGTCGCTGGCTCGGGTGGTATCAGAACCCCGGTCTTCAGTATTGGTAGGGAGGGCTTGAGCAGGGGCAAGTCCAGAGAAGAACAGCGCAGTAACTAGCAGGAGAGCAGCGATCGAGCGGCGCAGTTGTTTAGCAATCTGATTAAAATTCAGCATAGGAGGAAAAACCTTTTTCTCTCAATAACGCTCTGAATCATAGTGAGAGAAGGGATAGCTCTTCTTCTTTCTTTCGGTAGGTTTGTGTAGAAACGGAGTGATCGCCCGATCAGTCCATAGCCTGCCTTTGCAATAGAGTAAAGTTGGGCCAATCTGACGCTGATCTTGTCCTGCCCCTCCTTTAAACCTATGGAAACCTATTTGCTCCAGCAGCTTTCGCCCCTGCCCGTCACCTCGGAAGCCTTTCGGCCCTTTGGACAAGTTGTTGCGGCTCAGGAAGACGGCAATCCTTTCAGCGAGGCGGATGCTGACTTGTCTCTTCAAGGCGGAACGCCCCGCTTCTACATCATGCGCTTGCACGATCGCGGACTCAAATTCCACAAAATCACTCGCCACCTGCAATGTACTCAATGCTTGGGCGCACTGGAGGGCAAGGAGTGGCTGCTGGGGGTTGCGCCTCCGGGCAAAGCTCCTGCCCCTAATTGGGAAGAGATCCAAGTGTTTCGGATTCCTGGAAGTTGCTTCATCAAGCTGGAAGCGGGAACCTGGCACGCTGGGCCCTATTTTGAGAGTGCCAGATTTGAGAGCGGTACGGTGGATTTCTACAACCTAGAACTCAGTGATACGAACGTGGTTGACCACGACACCTGCAACTTGCTGGAGCAATACGGAGTGGAGTTTGAGATTCTCCCCACAGCCTGACCAACGCTCAAAACAAAACAAGCCCGATCGTTCGATCGGGCTTGAAACTGAGCTGCTGCCAAAAAATGGCTGCGTTAGAGACCTAGCTGATTTCCGCGCCGATATTGCAGATAGGCAGCGACAAACAGCCCAGCTAGGGTGATGGGAATCAAGCCAAGCACGATGCCTGAGAGAATGGGTTCAATCAAGGGAAATCTCCTTCTTGTCTACCAGAGTGAGCAACGGAATGTTGATTCTATGGTATCAGGTTCCTTCCAGGTAGGGGGACTTACCCCACCTTGTACCCAGGGCAAACGCATCTAAATTTTATTGAATGATTAACGACCAAGCTCACCCGCCGCCGGAAGCCTGCGTGTTAGGACGTTGCGCGACGATGAACGGTCGCACTCACACAAACACGGCCAGTGGAATGAGTTGAATTCCGGGCGCTTTAATTAACTCCTCATTAGACGATTGACCAGACCCGAAAAGCTGCTGGAGACCTTCTATGCCTGAACGCATCTCATCGTTATTGAGGAGCATATTTCCAAATGTGGAGCGTTGATACAAGTTGATTTCTT
>DATNQR010000523.1:0-3284 GCA_036703905.1 Thermosynechococcaceae cyanobacterium | reverse complement strand
AGGAATCAGCGTGGTTTCCAGGTAAGACTCTGGCTCCAGCCAGACGGGTTTTTTTGCGGCGATCGGCTGCTTGAAGTACTGCTTCTCGTAGTCCTTTGGATCGCTCTCGCCTCCCTGAGCAACCACTTTGCCATCTTTTCGCACCGCGTAGGGGTAAGCGTATTTGAGAGCAGGAATGATCAATCGCTTATCAGGCGGTTGCCCAAATCCCAGACCTGTACCCAAGAGAGAGGTCTGTAGGGAGCGCTCTACCAGATCAACGTAAACCTTCTCACGCTTTTCTCCAGAAGCGTATAGGGTTTTGACCGCATCTCCCACGAGTTTTGTAGAAGATTCTAGGGTGTTGAAATCGCCTCTCAGGTTTTCAGCTTTGACCTGAAGATTCGATCGCAGTTCCGCTTCCGAAAGGCGCGATAGCTCCCGGTAGGCCAGAAACGACGAAACGATCAGCCCCACCAGTGAACCTCCCAGCACTGACAAAAACAGCCGTGCGCCAACGGAGCGAAGTAGGGAAATGCGGCGCTTGGGTCGCGGGGGGGCATCCGAGGCGGTGGACATAGAGGCTCCTGGAGGGTAGGACTGAAGAAATTAGCGATCGACGGTTAGCGATCGACAGCTAGCAATTGTTGACTGTCAATGTGGGGGGCTGGATGTCTCTATTTTGAAATTTTTAGCTGGCGTTTTTCGGTTTCTTAAGTTCTGTTGACCCTTAAATCGAGATGAGGGCGATAGGGAAGTTTGAGGGCTTCGTCCCCGCACCTCCACTTCAACCCAAAATGTCAACACAGCTTAGTCTGACTGAATCACAATTTGTCTGACTGAATCACAACTTGAGCGATCGCATCGTCAGCAAAAGCACTGCTTGGAGCAGAATAGTGGTTCTTCTGGGGTGTACCGCGATCGTAGTAGCAGGTCAACATCGAATCCATTGTCGCTTTTCCCGCCGCGATCGCAGTGATCTTGTCCCGATGGCGGCGATCGATTAGATGCTGCAAGGGTTGAGCAACGCGATAGAAGTGACGTAGGGCAGCGGCGGCTTTGCGATCCCAGGTGGGGTAGTCAGTCAGAAAGTCTTCTGGCTGAATGACGCGGCGAGTTGTGCCCGGCTCCGGCAGGCAACGAAAGGGACGATCGAGATTGAAGTAGCTGTAGTCGTCGGTGAGTTCTTCACCGGGGCGAATGTCTCGTGCGGCGAGTTCCAGCTTGTAGGGCGTGGCAATGCAGCTTGAGTTAAAGCTATGGTTGACATAGCGGGCGCTGTCCCAACAGAGAATGTACTGCCCCACTTCATCGCGGTAGCAGTATTTGAGCAATCGTTCCCGCAGAATTGGATCAAGCTGCGCCACCTCCGCCTCACTAAAGCGTTGGTCGAGGTCATCCAGTGCCCAGACGATCGTGCCCTTGGGAATGAACTGCGTGGCAAACACACCGTAGCCGATCGAATCATTGATGAACCTGAGTTCTGTCCAGGGATGTATCATCGATGGAAATACATCCTTGCTGACTTATTCTTCGTACTCAGGCTGCTTGGTCTTCTCAGGGATATTGAGACGAGTTTTGCGGGTTAGCGGCTCTTCGCTTTCCCAATAGTCTTCCTCTTCCTCTTCATAAGGATCGGCTGCGTCTTCCTCTGAGTAAGCATCTGAAGGGGCGATCGGAGAGGAATAGCGATCGGTGTTGCTCTTCTCGCTCCAGTTCTCTTCTTCGTCCTCGTCGTCGTAGTACAGCTCGGCGCGGCGTTCTTCCTGCTTGCGAATTTGGCGGGGTTCTTCCTGTTCCCAGTTGTCTTCTTCCCAGGTTTCGTCGATCGGCGGGGCCACGCGGCGGGGCGGCGGATTGATCGGAGTTCGCAGTCCGGTTCCCAACTGATTATCGGTACGGATGGGGGCAACGTAATCGTCTTCTTCATCCCGTTCCCAGGGCGCACGACCAATGCCTAGCCGCTCCAACACTCCCACAGAAAGCTGCATGATCCGCTCTTCTGCACCCTCGAAAACGATCAGGCGATCGGGGCCACTGCTAACAACTTCATCAACTGAGAGTTCGTAGGTGCTGACGACCTGATCGGGAATCAGGGGCAGTCCGAGGGAGGCAATAATTAGAGAAACAACGCGACCAGTATCTACATCGAACTTGTAGCCTCGGACTTTGCCTAGCAGGTCGCCTGTTTCGGTGATTACCTCGCAGTTGATCAAGCTGCTGTAGGTTTCCACGTCGATGTCTTCAATTACATCTTCGTCGTCTACCAGGATCACGTCACCGATTTGCCGGATGCTGCCCAACAGCATCGGTTGCGGTGTGCCGTAGAGGATATTCGGTCGCAAACTCAGCGCCACGACTTCCTGCTGATCTATATCTACCCACAGTTGGCTGATCACCCCTAGCTTTTTGCCAGTGTCGCGGGTGACAACCATTGTGCCGAGGAGGTCTGAGCGGAGGCGGATTTCTTCAGATGCCATTGTGTCCCGAATCCTGATTCGTGAATCCTGAATCAATATATCAAATCACGACGAAGCGCTTTGGGGCATCGGATCAATTCCTAACACTTCTGGTACTCCAGTCTGTACCGATGAACTGTGCTGCCGGGGCCTGTTGTGTGATCATTCTAGCGAATCACCTCAGGTTTGCTCGATCGGCTTTATCTGGAAGTCGATCGATGGACAACGAAAGAGGACGCGAGAGGACGCGAACAAGCTAACCGCTCTCTCGCTCTTCTCCGAGTCGAATCAGGCTGCACCTGTGGGGCTGTGGGGTATGGCGGAGAAACCTTGTGCTCGATCGTCTTAAATTAACTCTTCATCTTCATCGGCGCTGAAGCCTTCCATGAAGGCAATTCCAGCTTTGTAAAAAACGTTGCCTTCGACGTAGTGCTTGGCGGTTTCGGTCAGGGCAGCTTTGCCACCGTTGAACCAGCGCTATCGGTTCAGCAGTTGCCGCCGCAAGGTTTTCCATTGCTGGGGCTTGCGGGTTTTGATGTCTTCAAATTCGGCTTCGATGATGTCTTCGGCTTCGGCTTCGGTTGCGGTTGGGTGTTGCTGCTGCAACGTTCTCAAAAGTTCAACCATTTCTGCAACTGCTTCGGTGAAGCCTAGATCGGCTGCATATTTCTTGGCGATCACTTCACCGGGGTTGTTCTCAACAATTTGAACGACATCAGCCTTGATGCTGTACTTGCTGGGTTCTGGCATGGGGTTGGAGGCTCGAAAATTATCTCCAGTTGTAGCATCTCGTCTTGGAGGGGCAAGATCGTCCACCAGTCCACGAACCTTTACCATTCTGTAGCT
>DATNQR010000522.1:0-3885 GCA_036703905.1 Thermosynechococcaceae cyanobacterium | reverse complement strand
TGATGGGAAGCTGCGGCATGTATGATTTTTCGGGTGAGTGGATCTATCGGGTTGGGCTACCGGCAAAGAGCGGTGTTGGCGGTGGCATTATTGCTGTCATGCCAGGACAATTTGGTGTTGGCACGTTTTCGCCACGACTGGATGAGCGAGGCAATAGTGTCCGTGGTATTCGGGTTTGTGAGGAACTTTCTAACCGATTCCGGCTCCATCTGTTTGAAACCCATGCAACTGCCGGATCTATTGTTCGTCGCACCTATACTGGGGCTGCCGCCTCATCGAAACGCAATAGACGGGCGTCAGAACAGGCAATCATCGATCGCAGCGCTACAAAGATTATCATATACGAGCTACAAGGCGATCTCTACTTCGCCACGATGGAACAGTTGGTGCGCCGCATCCAGACAGACTTGCCACAGTTAACATTCCTCATTCTCGATGGTCGTCGAATCGGACGTGCGAACGAAAGTGCCTTGACATTACTCTCCGAGATACAGCAATGGCTTGCCAACCGCCAGGAACGGGTTGTTCTCGCCGGTTTTCCCTCTATCATCAATACGGCACTTAAAGAGCATGGCTGGTCAGAAACAGCTCTCTTTGAAGACACCGATGCAGCATTGGAATGGTGCGAAAACTGTTTGCTGGCGGCGGCTGGTCACAACAGTGAAGATCGTTCAGCGCCGCTAGCACTGGCTGAAATAGATATTCTCAGTAGTTTCACTGCCGACGAGTGTCAGGCTATCGCCTCCCTGGTAACCGAAGTGCATTACCAACCGGGCGAGAGCATCATTCATGAAGGTGAACAAGCCGATCGCTTATTCCTTCTCGCTGCTGGCACGGCGACTGTATCGATCAAGCTTGCTGATGATGGCGATCGCATCAAGCGATTGACTACCTTTATGCCGGGGGTCACATTCGGTGAACTGGCGTTGTTTGATGGCGGTAAGCGCACAGCAGATGTGATCGCTGATAGCGCCGCTGTCTGCTACGTTCTGACGCTTGAACGTTTTGAAAGTCTGGCAGTGACAGCGCCGAGGCTACATGCAAAATTGCTTCGCGCTGTCGGCAAAAATCTTGCGGATCGTCTGCGCCGAACCACTGCGGAAGTTCGTAGTTTGGAAGCCTGATTGCGCGAAACGCTACTCCACTTGAGTAACTCAGGTTTTCCATTTCATCAGATATAGAACGTGGCTACTTTAACGCATTCCGAAACTTCTGCAAATCGCCTTATCTCCAATCTCATCGCAGGTGGGACGGTAGGACTCTTGACTGTTATCACCAGTGTTTCATTTGGTACGGTCATCTTTTCTGGGGAACTCTCACAAGCTTTACCTATTGGTTTGGGACTGCTGCTGTTTAGTTCGATCGCCGTGAGTGCGATAGTGGCTTCTTTGAGTTCCTACCCCGCTATTGTGGCAACACCACAGGATACAACCATTCCAGTTCTGGCACTGATTGCCCGACATATTGTAGAGATTATCCCTCCTGAGGCTCCCTTTGACGAACGGTTGTATACGGTCATCGCAACCATCATTGTCAACTCCCTGATTGGTGGCATTCTCTTCATTGCCCTGGGTTGGTTTAAGCTGGGTGGATTAATCCGCTTCATCCCGTATCCGGTAGTCGGCGGCTTCCTGGCAGGGATAGGGGTGTTGTTAATTCAAGGAGCGTTTCAGTCCCTCAGTGGCATCGATCCAAACCATCTGGTATTCTCCGCATTATTCCAACCCAATGTTTTATTCCAGTGGTTACCGGGACTAGTCTTTGCCCTCGTTCTGTTCTTTGCCTTGAAACACGTTGAACATTTCCTGGTTATACCGGGGGTTGTGGGTGGAGCGATCACCCTTTTCTACCTGGGATTGGCAATTACAGGAACCTCGATCGAACAGGCAAGTTCTCAAGGATGGCTTCTGGGGGAAATTCCGTCGGGAAGCCTGTTTCACTTCGTTACCGTCCCTGCGCTCACACATGCTAATTGGGAAGTCGTTTGGAAGCAACTTCCCGATCTGGCAGCACTCTGGCTGATTGACGCGATCGCCCTCCTGTTTAGTGCCAGTGGGATTGAGTTAGTTGCCTCCCGCGATCTGGATCTCAATCATGAGTTAAAAGTTGCAGGGATTGCCTCGCTCGCTTCTGGGTTGGGTGGTGGTGTGAGCGGGTTTCATGTATTGGGTGAGACTACGCTCGTTCGCCATTTGGGGGGAAATAGTCGTCTAGTGGGTTGGTTGATTGCGGGTATCTGCCTTGCCACGTTACTAGGCGGCGCATCGATACTATCGTTCTTGCCAAAACTGATTGTGGTTGGTATTCCACTGCTGCTGGGACTGGAACTCTTGAATGACTGGCTCTACAAGGCATGGTTCAAATTTTCCCGCTCGGATTTTGTCATCATCATATTGATTGTGCTGGTCATTGCCTTCGTAGGCTACATCCAGGGCATTGGGGTCGGCTTGATTGCTGCCACAATTGTCTTTGTGATTAATTACAGTCGTCTCAGTGTGACCAAGCGAGTTGCATCTGGGGCGTACTACCACAGTAATGTGCTACGAACCTCTGAGGAGGCCAACATTCTGCGGGAAAAGGGAGATCGAACCTACATTCTGGAACTGCAAGGACTCATCTTCTTCGGCACGGCAAACAAGCTGCTTAATCAGATTCGCGATCGTATCAATAACTCTACTCACCAACCTGTAGAATTCGTCATTCTGGATTTCCGACTAGTGAGTGGATTGGACGTATCTGCCGCAATCAGCTTTGCCAAACTCAAGCAGGTTGCAAAGCAGAAACGGGTGCATTTACTGTTTACCAACCTATCTTTAGAAGCGAAACAACGCCTGAAGCAGGAGGGTTGCTTGGGGGATGGGGATTTGGTTTGCCTGGTATTTCCCGATCTGGATCGAGGAGTGGAGTGGTGCGAACGGCAAATTCTGGAATCGGATCATCTGGTTCAGCAGGAGACGCGATCGCTGCCCGAACACCTGGAAGCCCACTGCTTCGAGCCAGAGCAGGTCGATCGGCTGATGACTTATCTCAAACTGCGCCAGCTTAAGGAAGGGGAGTACCTGTTCCGGCAAGGCGAACCCTTTGATGGACTGTACTTCGTAGGGGCAGGACAAGTGAGTGTCGTACTGGAATTAGCAGCAGGACAAACAAAACGGATTCGCACCTACACCGTTGGCAACACGATCGGTGAAATGGGACTGTACCGGAAAGCTCCACGCATGGCATCGGTTGTAGCTGACAACCCTAGTGAAGTGTACTTTCTCTCAACAGAAGCGTTCGAGCAGATTGAAGTCTCAGAACCTCTGCTGGCTGCCAGTTTCCATCGTTTTATCGTAAATCTATTGGCAGAACGGCTCAGCCACCGTGAGGAAGAACTGAAAAATCTCTTGCATTCGGCGTAAAGCCCATTTTGCTGAGAGCTAATGTTCAGACTGGCTTTGCAGCATCAGAGGGCAGATGTGACTTAAACAGGTATTTCATACTTTTATTCATTTGTCAATACTTAATGAGTAGTTATAAGTTAACCAACTTCCTTCCACAAAAAATTTCGTTCAACAAACTTCTCCCCGATCTCACGGCGGGTATAGTTGCTGGAACTTTTGTGGTTATTTACAGTATTTCCTATGCCGCTTTGATCTTCGCCGATCAACTCTCACCCTCCATTTCGGCTGGCTTGGGATTGCTGTTGTTCAACGGCATTATCATCAATGTCGTGCTGGCTTCTTTCAGTTCCTACCCTGCTGCGCTGGCAACTCCTCAGAAAACAACGGCAGCAGTTTTGGCTCTGGTTGCTAGTACGATCGCCACTACCATGCCAACTGCAACGCCGGAAACTAAGTTTCTCACGATTGTTGCTGTCATTATTCTCAACTCTGTCCTCAGCGG
>DATNQR010000521.1:0-3458 GCA_036703905.1 Thermosynechococcaceae cyanobacterium | reverse complement strand
AATTGAGCCAGGCGCGTTCTAGTCTTCCTCGTCCGCCCCGCCGGAACTGAGGACGGGCTGCACCAGAGCCGCACCCACCAAACCCAGACCCACACTGAAGGCCAAAACCAGTCCGATCGGAACCTCGATCGACTGCCAATTAAGGAACCGCAGGGAAACCGGGGTGAAATTCTGAATGGCGACCACGGCGATCGTGCCGATCCACCCTGCAACCAGAACTGAGGTGAGCAAACTACTGAGAAATTTCATGGCATTGAGAAGATGAACCGCTACACCAGCAAGGGGGGCTGCAATACCGGAGGCTTAACCAGAGCATGACTGACTGGAATCTCAATCATAAACTCTGCGCCCAGCCCTGGCTCTGAATAAAATTTCAGGTGTCCTCGGTGCTGATTGACGATCGTCTGGTAGCTGACCGTCAGACCCAAACCTGTGCCCTGGCCCACATCTTTTGTGGTGAAGAACGGATCAAAAATTTTGGACTGAATCTCGTGGGGAATACCCGGCCCCGTGTCGGTGATGATGATCCGAACTCGATCGGGTTCATCGGCAGTTCCTTGTCCATCAGCAGTCCCTTGTCCATCAGCAGAAACACAGGCGGTGCTGATGCCGATCGTCCGGTTGCCCTCCCAACCCCGCAACGCTTCCACCGCATTCAACAGAATATCCATCACCGCCTGGTTTAGCTGACCGGGATAGCACTCTACCAAAGGTAAGTTCCCGTAGTTGCGGACAATCTCAATTTCGCCCCGCAGATGGGTTTGCAGCACTAGCAGCGTGCTTTCGATGCCTTCATGCAGATCGACCCGCTTGCTTTGAGCTTCATCCAGGCGGGAGAAATTTCGCAGGGACAGAACAATGCGACGAATGCGATCGACTCCCGATCGCATGGAGCCGAGAATCCTGGGCAGATCCGTGAGCAGAAAATCCAGATCAGCCGACTTCAGGTGCTCTTGCAACTCGGCATCCGGTTGAGGATAGCGCACCTGGTAGCTGTGCAGCAGTTGAGTCAGATCCTGCACATAAGTTTCCACGTAGGGCAAATTGCCGTAGATAAAGTTGGCGGGGTTGTTGATTTCGTGGGCTACTCCGGCCACCATCCGCCCCAGACTAGACATTTTCTCACTTTGGATCAGTTGGGACTGAGCAAGCCGTAGCTCGTGTAGGGCAGCCTCTAAATGGGCAGCTTGGGCTGCGCTCTCCACGGCTTGCTGCTGCGTTTGGGCGAACAGATGAGCCTGCTGAATCGAAATTGCCAGTTGGTCGGCCACTGCCTGGGCCAGCTTTTGATTGTTTTTCGACCAGTAGCGCTGATGGGAGCACTGGTTCAAATAGAGAATGGCGTAGAGCGTTTCTTTAGTTTGAACAGGGATTACTAGCGAAGATTTGATCTGCGCTTTCACATACTCTGGGTGGTCGGCTCCAACTCGATCGTCCTGCTCCACATCCGCAATGGCAACGCGGCGACGATTCTGAATGACCCATCTTGTGATCGGCCCATTGATATCGAACTCTGAGAGCGTTTTTGGAAAAGGAGGACGACAAACTTCGTACAGGTGAGTGCGCCAGTTGAGCGCAGAGCCGTCTGGCAGTGCGGCATCAGATCGGGTTCCTGGTTCTGCTTCTCCCACCAAATGCACCAGGCAGCGATCGACCTTTAGAGCTTCTAGCAGTTGAGCGATCGCGCCTTTCAGGATCTCCTCAAGCTCAAAGCTCTGGCGAGTTTGGGCGGTAATCTGGTTCACCAGACGTTCTCGTTGCGCCTGCTGCTGGGTTTGCTCATACAGCTGGGCTTGTCGGATGGCAATCTCAAGCTGCTGGGCGACGGCCTGTAGGAACTCTACCTCGGCCGTTGCCCAGCGCCGCGGCTGCTCGGAGAGACAAGTCAAGAAGCCGATCGTGCCATCCTGAGACTTGACAGGCAGCAGCAGATTTGCCGATAACTCCACTTCCAACGGCTGAGCCGAGCCTTGGGGCGAAGATAGCCAATCCTGGAACGATCGCAGCTTTGCTGATCGCGTTCCACTGTGGACCACTCGCTCTCCTCGGACGATCGCGCCTGCCAAAGGCCCAAAGGTTGACAGAGGATAATAGCCGACCCGAAATAGCTTGGCTTGGGTATTAGAGCTATTGGGGGTCGAGTGTTCGCAGACTACCTGAACGCGCTGGGTGTCGTGGAAATACCAGAAAAAGCTACAGCGATCGAGGTGCAGCAAGGTCGCCACTTCTTCTACGGCGGTTTGCAGCACCACCTTCAGCTCCAGAGAGCTACGAACGCGATCGACAATCTGCCGCAGAATCGCAGTCTGCTGTTCAGGATGGCGGAGCCAGCTTAAAGATTGACGGGTTTTGGAAAAGGGAAACACGCGAGGCAGCAGTAGGAAGACCCCACAGTATAGGAGAACAAGTAGCACCACCCTCAACCTGACCACAGAAAGTCAGCAGCGATGGGTCACGGCCCAACTACACCCCTCAGCATTCTAAGCAGACTTGAACAAAGCGGATGTATCCAACATAACTACATCCTCATGACCTTCCGTAGCCATCACAACTTCAACTGTTCCCTTTCTCTCGACAGGTCTAGAGTAAACAAAATCGCTAAAAAGCTCATGCAGCAAGGGTTTATACCAATTCTTGAAATATCAGCTACATATAGAACCCATTTGGTCTCTAATGCTTGAATCCTGAGCCTTACAGCCATCTGGATTTCATCGATTTCAACCTCCAGGGGACTGTGATTGTGATTCTGTCGTCAAGTTGCTTGACTGTGGCTCGCCTGAAAGCCTTGAACATTCGAGAAAAGATATCAAATGGATTCTGTAAATAGATTATTCCCTATCCTTAGGAAATAGAATTACCAACGCTCAGTCAAACGGAGGTTGGATCATTTCCTACTCTCCATGCACTCGTTGTAGAGATACGTGTGCATTTGCTCCAACAGCCACAAAGATGAAAAGCTAAGCAGAAAAACTGTGCTATTATTATGAACCGTGCTAGAACGAAGCGGACGCATAGCTCAGATGGTTAGAGCACCACGTTGACATCGTGGGGGTCACTGGTTCGAGTCCAGTTGTGTCCATCTCATTGAAGTCCAGGTATATCAGGGGTTCCAGGCATCTAACGGAGACGGCTCTAGCGGCTGAGACTGGGCGAGTAGGGTATCCCAATCTCTACCAATCGATACCACTTTGAGCCATGCTTGGGTATGGCGCTGGGTACGGTCTGGGTATGGTGGCACGGGTTGGACTGGAAACCTTTGAGGGGCGACTGCGGCTGCGCTGGCGGCATGATGGGCGGCGCTATTGCTTAGCGCTGGGGCTGGTCGATCGCCCGGTGAATCGCCTGGTGGCAGAGCAGAAATCTAAGGCGATCGAAGCGGATATCGTCACGGGCAACTTTGACCCTAGCTTGCAGAAGTACCGACCCGAGGATCAGGCAAGTAAGGGTTTAACCGTTTG
>DATNQR010000520.1:0-2905 GCA_036703905.1 Thermosynechococcaceae cyanobacterium | reverse complement strand
CGCTCTATTTCTTCTGAGTCTTCCGCTTTCATCCTAACCCAAGCCGTTTTTTGCAACTGGATGGGGCAAGCGCGATCGGACTCCCTAGAAGAGAATCCAAATGCAAAAATAGAAGGAACCTCTGTATCTCCAGGCTGCCATGATTGCTCAGGCCACGTCTCAGAACACCAGAAGTTTCACCTTGACCGCAATTCTGTATTGGGAAGAAGACGTATTCGTTGCCGAATGTCCAGAAGTGGGGACTGCCAGCCAAGGCGAAACGATCGAAGCAGCGATCGCGAATTTAAAAGAAGCCACTGAGTTATATCTTGAAGAATTCCCCCTCCCCGCTACCACGCCTCGGCTCATGACCACCTTTGAGGTGACGAGTGCCCAAGCTACCTAGAGTTCAGGCTACCGAGGTCATTCGGGCGCTAGAGCGATTGGGCTTCATTCAAGTCCGGCAGCGCGGTAGCCACGTCATTTTGAAAAAGCAACGGATCGACGACGAAACTCAAGCCCCGATCGAGATAGGCTGCGTCGTACCCCTACATCGCAAAACGGTGGCGGTGGGGACGCTCAAGAGCATTTTGAGCCAAGCAAATATTTCTGTAGAAGAGTTTATAGAGTACTTATAGCGTCATTGGCTGAGAAGAGAGATTGTTCATCCCTGGCTCTGTTTGCGTCAGAATTTGAATCAGGAGTCACCCAGGTAATTTTTGAAATGGACATCAAACACGGCTTTGTTAGCGCGATCGGCAACACACCCCTGATCCGGCTCAACAGCTTCAGCGACGAAACGGGCTGCGAAATCCTCGGCAAAGCAGAATTTCTCAATCCCGGCGGCTCCGTCAAAGATCGGGCAGCTCTCTATATCATTCAAGAGGCAGAAGCAAAAGGATTGCTGAAGCCCGGAGGAACGGTAGTAGAAGGAACCGCCGGAAACACAGGCATCGGTCTAGCGCACATCTGCAACGCCAAAGGCTACAAATGCCTGATCATTATTCCCAACACACAATCTCAAGAAAAAATTGACCTGCTCAGAACCCTGGGGGCAGAAGTCCGCACGGTTCCGGCCGTCGCCTACAAAGATCCCAACAACTACGTCCGGCTGTCTGGACGGGTGGCGGCAGAATTGGAGAATGCGATTTGGGCCAACCAGTTTGACAACTTAGCCAACCGCCACGCCCACTACGAAACCACCGCCCCAGAAATTTGGGAACAGACAGAGGGCAAAGTCAACGCTTGGGTTACAGCTACGGGCACAGGGGGAACCTACGCCGGGGTTGCGATGTTTCTGAAGGAGAAGAACCCAGAGATCAAATGTGTGGTGGCTGATCCTCTGGGCAGCTCGCTCTACAGCTATGTGAAGACAGGAACGCTGACAAGCTCAGGTAGTTCCATCACCGAAGGCATCGGCAATGGTCGCATCACCGCCAACATGGAGGGCGCACCCGCAGATGACGCAATTCAGATCGACGACAAAGAAGCGGTGCGCGTGCTTTACCAGCTTCTAGAAAAAGATGGGCTGTTCATGGGCGGCTCTGTGGGCATCAACGTTGCTGCATCTGTGGCACTGGCCAAGCAACTCGGCCCTGGTCACACGATCGTCACAATACTGTGCGATGGCGGCAGTCGCTACCAATCCAAGCTGTTCAACCGGGAATGGCTAACAGAAAAGGGATTGCTTTAAGGGCCAGCGACTGACCTGCAAGCAGCTCGTTCTGCAAGCAGGCCGCAGTTCAATCAACTTTTTGAAGCGCCTGCACCAGCCGATCGAGCAGTGCGTCTGCCTCATCGTCCAGATAACGCTCGGCAATCCGCGTTAAGTCTGCGATGTTCTTGGGGCTGGCATCGTCGATCGCGGGGTTGGCTTCTCGCACAGGGGTTTGGAACCGGAAGTAGTTCGCCTCTTCCAGCAGTTGACGGGCAATGTAGTCCACAGAATCAGCCGAGCCATCAAACAGCACATCAATCAACGGAATCACCCAGCCCAACGCGCCCCACTCCTGAGACTGGCGCACGGTGATTGGCTGCGTGATCTCACCTGTGCCAAAGGAGGCCACGACAAACTCAGCCAGGGAAGTTTGCGCCTCTGGAGCTAGCCCACTGTTGAGGCGGACTGCCTCGGCGATCGCGCAGGCCGTGGGATTGTTGGCCACTACACCGCCGTCGATCACTGCGATCGGCTCGCCCGCTAGGGTCAACAACTGAGCCGGAAAATACACAGGAGCAGAGGCAGAAGCTTTAGCCACTTGCCAGACTAGCAAAGGCTGGTGTTCCGGTTTGTTGGTTTTCAGCACCAGAGCCTCACGGTGCAGCAGATCGTAGCTGGTGATCAGGGTGTGGACTTTTAGAGACTCGAAGCGATCGTCCTTAAATTCATCCCGTAACACCTTTTCCAGTCCCTGACCGTCGTAGCGGGGTGCATCCACGCCCTGACTAAAAACGCGAGTCACTCGACTGAAGAACTGCTTGGGCTGAGGGGGAAAGATTTCGCGGCCGCGATCGCGGTAGAGTTGCACGATCTCCTCGGTGCTTTTGCCCACCGCCAAAGCACAGGCAATGATGGCTCCAGTAGAGGTTCCCGCGATCAGGTCAAAATGTTGGTGCAAGGGACTGCCCAGCTTTTGCTCCAGCCGATTTAACCAAATAGCGGTCATCAATCCGCGTACACCACCACCGCTCAAGCTGAGAATTCGATATGAGGTTGTCATAGTGAGGTCGTCATAGTCTTGCCATAGTGTCCTTATTCCTTCGCCAGCAACCGTTGAGATTCCTGAGCCACTTGCTCGATTGAGTCCTGCGCTAGCTTTTCCAGAGTAGCTCGGGCCTCAGTAGTGGCCAAATGGCCGAGGGCTTGGGCCACGCGGAAGCGAATTTGCCAGTCGGGACTGGCAGCAAACGGAACCAGCAACGGTACGGC
>DATNQR010000519.1:0-5570 GCA_036703905.1 Thermosynechococcaceae cyanobacterium | reverse complement strand
CCTAACTACCCTAGGTCGTGTTTTAGACCCGTGGATTAAGACTTAAATGACCAACCG
Source organism: Thermosynechococcaceae cyanobacterium (assembly GCA_036703905.1). Classification (GTDB taxonomy): domain Bacteria; phylum Cyanobacteriota; class Cyanobacteriia; order Leptolyngbyales; family Leptolyngbyaceae; genus DATNQR01. The sequence goes on along the minus strand of DATNQR010000519.1, from coordinate 5,513 downwards.
AACTCAAAGCGGTTGATGAACAGACCAATCACGACATCGTGCAGCCATTCAGAGGACGAGGGTGTCTTTTAGGGTCATGCTCATTTCTGCTGTCCTCCCTGCTGTTGATGCTAACCTTCATAGGTTTGCATTACCCGAAAAGATTCAAATCCTTGGCTTCTTTAAGGACTTTAGAATCTGCCTAATCAGTACAGTCCTACACCTTGAGACAGAAAAGCACCGCGTTTTTCTGGAAAGCTATTCAAAGTTACAAATAAGGATTGATAGCTCAGCTTTTAATTTAGAAGCGATCGCCCCTGGTGCGGCTCTAGCTTTTGGCTTCAGCTAATTTGGGCTAGGCAGAAGCCAGCCTCAATTCAGGTCGATCGCGGCTTCATGTGAGGAGTTTGTAGCTTATGAATCAGCTCTTATGGTTTTCCGGGGTGGCAGTTGCCCTGAGCAGTGGCGTTTTGCTGGAGGCGATCGCTCTAGCGGACATACCGCCAAGTCTGAGGGTTTCTGCCGCCGCTCAGCCGCCGATCACCTCTTCCGTACCAAAGGCTTCCTTGTCAACTGTTGCTCAAACGACTGTTGCTCAAACGTCAGTAGCCGATACTGAATCCGAGATGGCGCAGGTAAACTCGGTATCCCAGCTATCCGATGTGCGACCCACTGACTGGGCATTTCAAGCTTTGCAATCCCTGGTAGAGCGCTATGGCTGCATTGCGGGCTACCCCGAAAGCCTTTCAGGCACGCTTCGCGATCAAACTTTTCGAGGCAACCAAGCTCTGACGCGCTACGAGTTTGCGGCGGGACTGAACGCCTGCCTCGATCGGGTCAACGAACTCATTGCGGCTGGCACTGCCAACTTGGTCAGGAAGGAAGATCTCGCGGTGCTGCAACAGCTTCAGGATCAGTATTCCGCCGAACTTGCCACCCTAAGAGGACGAGTAGACACGCTGGAGACTCGCACCGCCACCCTAGAGGGACAACAGTTCTCCACCACCACTAAGCTGGGCGGCGAACTAGTAACTTATTTGGCGGCTGCCTTCGGCAAGAGCGCAGAGGACGCAAATGATGCTAACCTCGGCTACCGTTTGCGACTGGATTTCAACACCAGCTTTAGCGGCAAAGATCGGCTACGAGTGCGGCTTCAAGGAACAAATCTGCGAAAGTTTGACACGGCGGCTCCCTTCGGAGCTTCTCCAGTGGGTCGGGCCACCAATGACCTCTCAGACGAAACGCGCTTTCTAGCAACGCCGCAGGGACAGAATGGACAAGTCACGCTTAACCGCTTGCAGTATCGCTTTCCGGTAGGAGAGCGGCTGACGCTCTACCTGGATGCCAACTCGATCGACACCAGTATCATCGCTGACCCGATCACACCCTTCAACGACCAAGTGACCGGAGCGCTGTCCAATTTCGGGCAGATTAATCCGATCTTCTTTCCGATCGGCAATCAGGCTGGAGTTGGCGGCAATCTGGTCATCAGCCCCAACCTAGGTCTGGACTTTGGCTACCAGACTGAAACTGACGCGCCTGCCAGCGCAGGGATAGGACTCCTCAATGGCGGCTACAGTGCCTTCGCCCAGTTGGTGTACACCGGCGGGCCCTTCAAATTGGGCTTGATGTATGTCCGCTCCTACTCGCCGGAATTTGGCGTTGATACGCTGGCTGGCAGCAATGCCGCAAAGTTGATTGGAGCTGGCCCCGTAGGGGCAAACAGCTACGGCATTCAGTTTGACTATCGTCTGGCTAAAAACTTTGAACTGGGCGGCTGGGTGGGATTGACGGAGGCACGGGCGCTGAAGGGCAGTCTGCGTGGCGATGCTGAAGTATGGAACTACGCTCTGAACGTGGCGTTCCCTGACTTGGGGGGCAAGGGAAACCTGGGAGGACTAATTTTTGGAATGCAGCCCCGCCTAGCAGGAACGAGCAATTCCGCCCTGGCCACAGTGATCGGTCTGCCAGTTGGAGAACGGAAAGACCGAGACGTGGGATATCACATTGAGGTGTTCTATCGCTACCAACTTACCGATAACATTTCCATCACTCCGGGGTTCTTCTGGCTGACTTCACCTAACCACGACAACCGCAACCCGGATGTGTTTATTGGAGCGATTCGGACAACCTTTCTGTTCTAGCCTGCTTTACTCTTGTTCTAATTCACTTCAACTGCGGTGCGGAACATCCCGCTAAACCTGGTTCCTGGGCTAGAGTCATATTTCTTTTTCTAAGCTGTCAAACCCTACTTTTTACTAAACGCAGCCTCAAATGTATCGAAATTCCAACAAAAACTTTAGGTCTCCCCTACCTCGCTTTCTCCACGATCGCTGGCATCTCATCCTGCAAACTATCCTAGTCGTTCTTCTCACTAGTGGATTTGTGGGTCACTTTCCAGAAGTTTCTCCAGCCCAGGAAATCCCGAAGAAATTGACGATGTTCACCTCGCCAGACTATCCGCCTTACGGCTACTACGTCACCAGTGGCAGCGATCGTAAAATTGTTGGGTTTGATATAGATATCGCCAACTACATTGCCAAAGAACTCAAGTTTGAACTGGAGCTAAAAGAGTCTGATTTCAATGGGCTGATTCCCTCGTTGCAGTCAAAACGGGCCGATTTTGTCATGGCGGGCATGACTCCCACCGCCGAGCGTAAAAAGAACGTTGATTTCTCCGGCATCTACTACGAAGCAAAGGACACGATCGTTGCTCCCAAAAGCAGTAACCTGACCAAAACTGCCGATCTGTCAGGTAAGAATGTCGGAGTGCAGTTGGGATCAATTCAAGAGCAAAACGCCCGCAAGATTGCCCAGAAAATTTCGGGAATCAATGTCAAAGCTCTCAACAAAGTCCCCGATCTGGTTCAAGAGTTGCGCTCTAGGCGGCTTGATGCAGCCATTATTGAAGACACCGTGGCTAAAGGGTTTGTGCAATCTAATCCCGATCTTGAATTCAACGTAATTCCGCCGGAAGGAGAGTCGGGTTCGGCGATCGCCTTTCCCAAAGGTTCGCCTCTGGTCGCCGCTTTCAGTGGCGTAATTGATCGGATGAAAAGCAATGGTGAACTAGAAAGGCTGGTGAACACCTGGTTTGGGCAAACCATTGCCCCGGAGGCCAAAGGCTCGCCCAGTCCGGGCGCGGCTCCCTCTCCGGCCGTCTCCCCCGCCAACCCTGGCTCAAGTGGGGGCTTAAATCTCGACTTCAGGCGCATCGTCCCTGACCTGCCCTTCATCCTTGCGGGTATCCCGATCACTCTGGCGTTCACTCTCACTTCTTTCTTTCTAGGCTTGATTTGGGCCTCGATTTTATCTCTGTTCAAAACCTCTAAAGTTAAGCCACTGGCCTGGTTCGCGATCGTCTACACTTCGATTTTTCGCGGTACGCCCATGCTGCTGCAAATCGCGATCGTCTACTACGCTACGCCGCAGCTAACGGGTTACAACATCGGCCCGTTTCAGGCTGGGGTTCTCACTTTCACCCTCAATTCTGGGGCCTATATGTCCGAGACGATTCGAGGGGGAATTCAAGCTGTTGATCCAGGTCAAACTGAGGCAGCCTTGTCCCTCGGAGTGCCCTACCCAACAATGATGGCTGACATCATCATGCCCCAGGCATTGCGAAACATTTTGCCTGCCCTGGTGAATGAGACGATTGGACTGTTGAAAGATTCGTCCCTCGTCTCCACGATCGGAGTTGTCGAAATTCTCCGAGCTGCTCAAATCGTCGGCTCCAACAAGTACATTTATTTCGAGCCGCTCCTTTTAGCCGGAGTCATCTACTACGCTTTGGTGATGGGGTTAACTTACGCTGCATCGATTTTAGAACGGAGATTAAAGAAAAGTGACTGAAGCAGTAATTCGAGTTGAGGCGCTGGCAAAACACTTTGGCAAGCTGGAGGTGCTGAAGAATATCTCTACGCAGATCCGAAGGGGTGAAGTCGTTGCAGTTTTGGGCCCTTCTGGCTCTGGTAAATCTACTTTTTTACGCTGCGTTAATTTGCTGGAGCGACCAACAAAAGGGAAAATTTTCTTCAACGATCGAGATATCACCGCTCCTAAAGTTGATGCGCTCAAGGTGCGACAAAACATGGTGATGGTGTTTCAGCACTTCAACTTGTTTCCCCACATGACAGTGCTGCAAAACGTTACCTATGCGCCCATCAAAGTTAAAAAAGGCGATCGCAAACAAGTGGAGCAAATGGCCATGGAGCTGTTGGGTAAAGTGGGTCTAGCTGAGAAAGCTGATGTTTACCCGTCGCACCTATCTGGTGGGCAAAAGCAACGGGTGGCGATCGCCCGCGCTTTGGCGATGCAACCAGAAGTGCTGCTGTTTGATGAACCAACTTCTGCCCTTGACCCAGAAATGGTGAGCGATGTGCTGAACGTGATGTCTGACCTGGCCAAAACGGGAATCACAATGGCGATCGTCACCCACGAAATGGGCTTTGCCCGCAACGTCGCCAATCGCATCTTGTTCTTGGATCAAGGCTGTTTGGCAGAAGATGCTGCGCCCAATGACTTCTTCAACAATCCCCAATGTGCGCGGGCCCAGCAGTTTTTAGAGAAGATGCTTTAAGGGATGCCGGTCTGAGAGATTGAGAGAGCAAAGTACTGAGAAGTTGAGCGGTTATAAGGAGCGATCGCCTCTTCAAGATCACAAAATCTGCTCCTGAGCAAATCCGCTTAGCGACTCAGGAGCAGGTTTTGTGGAATCTCATTTGCTGAATCTCAAACGCCCTAGAGATGGCTTTCTAGTAGTTGGCGATACTGGGTTTTCTGCTTTACACCCTTGATTTCACCCACCTTATCTTTGTCTTTGAACACATGAATGGTTGGCGTGCCCGTGACTCCCGCAGACTCAGCGATCGTCGGGTCTTGCTCAATGTCAATTTCAACGTAGTGGATCTTGCCATCGAACTCATTGATCACCTTGTCTAAAATCGGCTTCAGCGTATGGCAGGGGCCGCACTGAGGTGAGGCATATTTGACCAGAATAGGTCGATCGCTTTCGTGGTAAAGCTTCCGCAAGGCAAAGCCGCCAACGTGCCGAGTTTTGCTGGGGTCGAAGGTGTCTTCAGTTTCTGGCTTGGCTTCGGCAGCGGCCTCTACGTTGTAGATTTCGGAGTCTTCACCTTGATGGAACTCCTGAATCAGATTGTTGACCGATAGCCATCGCTCTGCCAGCATTGCCGCCATACAGCCCGTTCCTGCTGCCGAGATCGCCTGCCGAAACTCGTGATCCTGCACATCGCCTGCCGCAAACACGCCTTCAACACTGGTTTCCACTGAGCCGGGCTTGGTGACGACATAGCCTACATCGTCCAGTTCAAGCTGCCCTTTGAACAGATCCGTATTGGGCTTGTGCCCGATCGCGTAGAACAGTCCCCGGACGTGCAAATCCTTTTCCTCGCCTGTTTTGGCATCCCGCAACTTCACGCCCTTCATGTGATCCGCTTCGCCAAACACATCCACGATCTCAGTGTTCCAATGGACGGTGATCTTGGGGTTCTTGAACACGCGATCCTGCATGG
>DATNQR010000518.1:0-7555 GCA_036703905.1 Thermosynechococcaceae cyanobacterium | reverse complement strand
CCGCGAAGGTGGAACGTTGGACACCACAGAAGCGCTTAAAGGCTTCGGGCTTCAGCGCTTGCACTTGCTCGTAAGTCATCAGTTCCCCCAGATCAATGCTTCACTGCTGCCTCTATCCTAGACTTTTGCAAGAGTTCTATTAGATATTGCTTTGCCTCTAGCTAAGTAACCATCAGGATCATACGGTTGCGGTAGGTTGTTTCCAAGAACAGTTCTCCCATACTCTGAAACGTGATACCAAGGCAAGCCATTGTTGAGTCCGTTCTGTAATCCAGGACGAACGACACCCTCAATAATCAAATCCCAAATAATATCCTCAATCCAACTCTTATACTTTTGAGGAAGGTCGTACTGCGGATTTATATAAGTAGTTCCTGAATTAGCATATGGATTTGGGGCAATTCCTTTCTGAACGACTAATTCTGCCATATTGATATACAGACTCGTTACTTGTCCTCCATCAGAAGAGCCTAAAGACTCAACTACTAAGGATCTTAGCTGCTCATAAGAAACATCAAGCTTAACTTCAGTCATGCAAACTCCTGTCGTAGAACTACACAATTTCGATTGGATAAAACCAACTTAACGAATATAACCGAACCCTTCAGGGAAATTCGATCGCCCCCAAGTTGCTGCTTGGAACCAACGATCGCCCTCCCTCTCCCTGCCATACCCTAGCTTCTCAATTCCACCCGGAACTTCTCTACCAGAGCCTCACGAACTTTCTGATGCACGGGTTCTATGTCGCTGTCGGTGAGGGTACGATCGTCCGCTCGATAAACCAACCGGAAAGCCAGACTGCGACGGTCAGTGGCCACCTTGTCGCCGCGATACTCGTCAAATAGCTGCACCGATTCCAGCAGCTTGCCGCCCGTCTTGCGGATGTCCCGTTCCAGCTCTGAAACCGTGGCTTGGGTAGGTGCAAAGAAGGCGATGTCGCGATCGGAGGCGGGGTAGGCAGAGTAGGGCTGAAACACTGGCACAAGGGTGTCACTGTCCATTTGGTCGATCAGCACGTCGAGATTCAGTTCAAATGCGTAGACCTCATCCGGCAAGCCACGTTCCTGGCGCAGTTGTGGATGGAGTTGCCCAAAAGTTCCCAGCCGATTGCCCCGCAGCCATAGGGACGCAGTGCGACCAGGATGCAGGCGATCGTCCCGGCGATCGGGCTGGTACTCTACGGTCAGATCGAGGCGCTGAAGGGCGTTTTGCAGTAATCCCTTGGCTTCAAACCAGGTGAGGGGCTGATCTTTGCCGCTCCGAGTCCATTTGCCCTGGCGATCGTCGCCGCCCAGGATGCCTGCCAGCAGTTCGGTTTCGCTCAGTCCGTCCTCTTCAGAGGAGAAGACGCGCCCAACCTCAAAGGCGTTCAGCGCTCCGTTGCCCTGCTCCAGGTTGTACTGGAATGCGTCAATCAGCCCGGAGAGCAAGTCAGTTCGCAGGGCAGAGTAGTCGGGGAAGAGGGGATTGGTCAGCACCACTTGGCGCGACTGTCCGGGTTTGACCAAGGAGTAGTGCAGAACTTCGGTGAGACCGATCGCCCGGAAAACTTCCCGCAGCTTGCGGATCAGGCTTTGCTCGATCGACAGATAGCCCGCCTCGGTTTTGTCCGGCAGGGTGTCGCCAAAGTTGTTGTAGCCGTAGAGGCGAGCGATTTCTTCGATCAGGTCGATTTCTCGCTCCAGGTCACGGTAGCGGTAGGGCGGCACGGTGACTGTCCAGGCTCCCTCAGCGCTGAGGGGCGAAACGGTGCAGCCCAAAACTTGCAAAATCCGCTCGATTTCGACGGGCTGGAGTTCGCCCAGTTCGGTTTCGGTTTGCACCGGGCCGAGAATTTGGTTGACTCGATCGAGGCGCAGTTCTACCGATCGAGTCAGAGTGGACTGGCGAGTGTCGGCGATGGTTTGAGCAACGATCGTGCCGCCTGCCAATTGGGTCAGCAGTTCTAGGGCGCGGCGAATGGCGATTTCCAGAGCAGCTTGGTTTACGCCCCGTTCGTAGCGGGCCGAGGCTTCGGTACGCAAACCGAGGGAACGGGCCGATCGGCGAATCGTGGCCGGATCGAACAAGGCCGCTTCGAGCATCAGGCTTTGGGTTCCGGCATGAACTTCGGTGGCTTCGCCGCCCATCACCCCTGCCAGAGCCACGGGCTGATTGTTAGCGGTGATCAGCAGCGCCGTTTCGCTCAAGCTGCGCTCCTGACTGTCTAAAGTTTTCAGGCTTTCCCCTGCTTCAGCAAACCGAACCCCAATTTGCAGCGTGGGACTGAGGGTGAGGAGCCGATCGCGATCGAAGGCGTGGAGCGGTTGCCCCCACTCCAGCAAAATGTAGTTGGTGATGTCCACCACGTTGTTGATTGGGCGAGTTCCGGCAGACTGGAGCCGTTGCTGGAGCCACAGGGGAGAGGGGGCGATCGTCACATTCTCAATCACCGTGCCAATGTAGGCAGGGCAGGCTTGGGATTCAGAAATTCGCAGAGCCAGGGTATCGGTAAGCGAGGGCACAGAAAGGTCTTCTGGCTGAGGCAACTTGAGGGCCCCACCCGTCAACGCTGCTACTTCCCGCGCTACCCCGACCATGCTGAGGGCATCGGCTCGGTTGGCTGTGGAAGTCAGATCCAAAATCACATCATCCAGCCCCAGCAGCGATCGCACATCCGTTCCCGGCTGCACCTCACCCTCGAAAACGTAAATGCCCTCTGATTCTTTCGCCAAGCCCAACTCTGATAGGGAGCAGATCATCCCTTTCGATTCCACGCCGCGCAGCTTGGCGGGTTTGATCTTCAAGTCCACGTTCGGTAGGTAAGTTCCCAGCGTCGCCACAGCTACTGACAATCCCGTGGCGACGTTGGCGGCTCCACAGACGATCGTCGCTGCTTCACCTTGACCAATATCCACTTGGCAAACCCGCAGTTTGTCGGCGTTGGGGTGGGGCTGGCAGTCCAGCACTTTTCCCACCACCACGCCATCGGCCCAGGTGCGACGGTCTTCGATGTCTTCAACTTCAAACCCAGCCATGGTCAGCGTTTCGGCTAATTCGTCCGCAGGCAGGGTGAAGTCAACCAGTTCTCGCAACCAGTTCAGAGAAATTCTCATGCGATCGCCTTGATTCAACTTAATGCCTGACTATTGTACCGTCCTGTTGCGGTGGTCAGGATTGGGCGATCAAGCTTCTCACCTCGATTTCTGGCTCATGGAGTGGTGTAGCCTAACTGCTTAAGCGTATCTGCCGCTCTGCTACGAACATTGGGATCTCGATCCTTGAGCAAAGGAAGAAGATTAGGGATAACAGCCTTGTCTCCTAGCTGCTTCAGTGCTTCTATACCGCAAATACGAGCTCTGCTATCAGTATTCTGGAGCAACGGTAGGAGGTGTGGCAACGCTGATTTATCTTTCAGCCGAGCTAACGCGAATGCTGTGAAGTAGCGAACATCCTCGTCTGAATCTTTAAGTAGGGGAAGGAGGTGAGGGACGATCGACTTGTCGCCAAAGCCACCTAAAGCCGACGCTGCGTCACTGCGAACTTCAGACTCCGCAGCTTTGAGCAATGGGAGAAGACTGGGCACAACAGACTTATCGCCTAACTGACCCAGGGCAAGCGCTGCCTTTACACGAACTCTAAGATGGGAATCTTTAAGCGAGGGGAGAAGACTGAGCGCAACCGATTTGTCGCCCAACCTACCCAAAGCCTGTACTGCACTGCTGCGAACTTCAGGGTCTGAATCTTTAAGCAGGAGGAGAAGATCAGGCGCAACTGACTTGTCACCTAGGCTACCTAGGGCTGACGCTGCACTACTACGAACGCTAAGATCTGAATCTTTAAGCGAGGGGAGAAGACTGAGCGCAACTGACTTGTCGCCCAACTGACCCAAAGTATAGGCTGCACTGCTGCGAACTCTAGAATTTGAATCTTTGAGCAGGGGGAGAAGATTGGGCGCAACTGACTTGTCACATAAGTTGCTTAGGACTGATGCCACACTGCTGCGAACTTCAGGGTCTGAATCTTTGAGCGAGGGCAGAAGACTGGGCACGACGGATTTATCGCGCAACTGACTCAATGCTGATATCGCACTGAGGCGAACAGAGAGGTCTATATCTTTGAGCAGGGGCAAAAGACTGGGCACAGCAGATTTGTCACCTAAATGACCCAGAGTAGAAGCTGCGGTGAGGCGAACATCAGCATCCGAAGATTTGAGGTCGTTGAGGAGTTGCTGTTTATCCGGCATCTGCAAATTAGTCTGTGCCAGAACGATCGCCCCTTCCCCCAATCCCACACCCCAACCAATACCGAGGAGAAGGGCGACCGCACTTCCCACTAGCCGACTTGTTTTGAAAGGGCGATCGATCATCCTGTTCTCCTCAACTTCCAGCTTCTCTAATTTATGCTGTGGAGAGTTTGGGTGGGAGGCGATCGGCGTTGTCGCGCCCCCTGATGCGCCGCTTCTACCGCTTCCACCTGTCCTTGGAACTGTTGCTCTAAAAGCTCCCGTCCTAACTCTCGCCAAGCCTGTTCGAATTCTTCCACGGTTTCCTCGAACAGACTCGCCGCCTAACTCACTCAGAGCGATTCACGGGTACGTCAAGTAGATTGTGTCAATGCCACTTCTGAGCACTGTCCTAATGTGCGTGCGTAGAACTACACACCTAGCGCCTTAATCAGTGCCGCCCCAACTCCAAACAGGGTTGCCACGCTGCACCGATTGTTTGAGAATCGCGCTGGTTAGGCTGTTTGCGTCACTCATTCCAGTCATGTCAAGAATCAGATAAGCATTGCCCTCCACAAATCGCATTCTTAAATAGGAGTGCCCTGAGAAAGGTTCGTTGCCTGATTTAACGATGCGGGCAGTGGCTTTGCACTGTCTGTACTGGGGTTTGAGTTTGGCGACCCAAGTAACGCTAAAGTTATCGCTCTGGGCGATCGTCACCCCATTAGCGATCTCGCTCAGATTTGCCTGCCCGTCGATCGCGTAACTGCCCTCCCGGTAGGGTTGGGGGGTTTCTGTCACGAGCACTTTTGCGGGACAACGAACCCTGGGATTTTGAGTATCGATCGCTCTAAAAACCTGAAGCTCAAGATTGGCAGCCTGAGCCGGAGGGCTGGATAGCAAAGATACACCGATACTGATTCCTAGAATGGAAGAGAGAAGTCTCATAAACGGTGCAGTGAAAACAAGTGATAGTTGAAGCTTCACCAGCCAAGCGCCGAATTTCGGAAAACGGCCAATTGTTGGTGTAGCCTGTGCGTAGCGTGTGTCGCTCACTCCTCATCTTCTTCAATCTCTACCCCTGTTTTAGCAATTTCCAATAATTGTTTCGATCTTTCCTTTAGAGCAAAATCTCAATTAAGCTTAGAAGTTCTGATAATTTGTTTTGAACTACATCCCATACCACATCAAAATCAAGCTGATCATATTCATGAACAAGCACATCTCGCATTCCTGCCATTTCACGCCAGGGAATTTCTGGATGTTGCTGACGAAAAGTTGAGGACAAGCGTTTAGTGGCTTCACCAATAATTGTAATTTGGTAAAGAATAGCAGACAGCTTTTCATCGTTTGCTTCTAGTTCAACTCGATTAATGCCATTGGTATAACGAAGGATTCGTCTGATGGCATTTGCAATATCAATGAGGGATTCTGGATCACGCGGCATAGATGGTTTGTGCAGACTCCAAAATATTTTTGCGTCTTAACCAATTTTCACTACGTTCGATCGCAGCCTTAATTATTAGGTCTACTTTGCGACCAAAGATTGCTTCAAGTTCATCACGCATTTGTAGTGTTTCGGTTAAGCCACGTTCTGCGTTTGGGGAAACGTTAATCAAGATATCTATGTCGCTATCAGGACGAAAGTCCTCGCGCAGGACGGAACCAAAGAGGGCAAATTCAGTCACGTGCCAGCGATCGCAAAACGCAACAATCTTTTCCATCGGCAGTTCGATTGCAGGAACGGTCATGTCAGTTTTACTCCTAGCGCTTCAAGCTGTTGATTCAGCCAGTCGATTGTTTATTCCACATGCTTACTCCACGGGTGAACGAAAAAAGCGCGGCATCCCAGAAATTGACTGATTTAGAGCCTCAGTGATGGGCTGGAAAGCTTGATATGTCGATGGCATCTTCGCTGTAGTACAAACATCCCGCTGTGGAGTAATAAAACGGTTGGACAATTTCGACGGCTGAAATACTCATTCCTTCGTTCGATTTTTGAACGGCACAAAAAAACGATTGGACAATTTGGTTCATTCTCAATGGTTATTCAGCCTGCTTCTGTCATAAAACGGTTGGACAATTTCTGAAAGATATACTGGGAGCAAGTTGCAAGCGTCACAGTAACGTGGAATTACTCATAACTGATCCCCTTTGACCACTGATAAATTGACTGTTTCACCGTCTCACAATCAACATCAAGGCGATCGCTCCTCTTTCCCTCCACCTGTTCAGACCTGCGAGGTTTTGAGTGCCGTAACCGATCCTCAAAAGTTAAATTTTGGATTTGCTTCACCCAATGTTCACAGGCAAGAGCTTGACAGTGTTTGACCCAACCTACGGTGCGTGGTGAGATCTCCCTACCGCGAGAAGAGAGATCTCAAACGTAGTCAATGTCGCAGATTACAAGCCTTGATGAAATAGAAAGGATTACTCCAAACCCTAGCTCAAGGCTTGTGTAAAGCCCCCACACTGGACAAAATGGCAAGTGTCCCTCAGGAGCTGAGATTTCAAAAGTCTCATTTCCTTCAGAAATCCATTCGCCTTCCGCTCGCCACCCAACACGATCACCAAACTTGTCCCAGTTTTCGTTGGAATCCCTTGGACTACCGCATTCCTGCCAAATTTGCTTCTGAACACTGAAACCAAATCTGCCCTTGCTGTAGCTCATCCAAAGCTGATCAATCGTTTTCAAATCAATACAAGGAAAATTTTCAATACTACTGTCACTAAGCCAACGATTCTCTTCCCGCTTAGCAATTTTCAGCATCATTTTCTTTGTTCTTATGTTCGCTTCCCACCATTGACCCGCTTTCAGCACATCTCTCAGTGCAGTGTAGTCTACACTATAGTACTCACTTGGCACTCGCGATCGCATCGAAGATTGGCGATTCATCCCAGCCTGAGCAGCCTGCTGAGCTTCCTTTTTTTCTGACTGCACCGTTGCCTTCGCTAGACGACTCTCAAGCTCAGCAACCTCCTTGCGTTTCTCCTCCAAATCTACCTCTAGATTAGGCGGCATTGAGAGGAACGTATGACCAGCCTTTTGTTGTTCTAATCTCGCAAGCGTTTGCTTTGCAATAGCTAACGTTTTTTCCAAATTGGCACAATCATCCATTCGATTCCCCATTCCTCAATCGTGCTTGCAGTTCCGCGACTTCCTGCCGTTTCTCCTCTAGATCAATCCGCAGATGAGAAGGCATTTGTAGCTTCCCATAACCAGCGGCTTGCTCCTCTAGAATAGCCAATGATCTCCGTGCCATTGCCAATGCGGGGGACACTACTTGCTGATTTGTCATTACTTTGGGTGATTCTAGATTCAAAGTAGCTTTAGCAGCGTTGCCTTGTCCT
>DATNQR010000517.1:0-5369 GCA_036703905.1 Thermosynechococcaceae cyanobacterium | reverse complement strand
ACTACCACATCAACATTTTTTATAGCCAGGAAGATGATGGCTACATTGCTGATATTCCCGACCTCAAATATTGTTCTGCCTTCGGAGAAACCGAAGAAATCGCCCTACAAGAAGTCTTGCGAGCAAAAGCTGCGTGGCTAGAGACTGCCACGGCAAACGGGCAACCAGTTCCTGAGCCAAAATACCGCCCCGCCATCTATCAAGTTGCGTCTTAAAGCTGATAGAGCGATCGCCCGATCGCAAATGCTACGTCAGCCGAGAAGTGAGACAGGCGATCGAGGACACTTTGCTGTTGCCCCTGTCTACCCCAGAAACTAAACCATAATGATGGGGCAAAAGCGCTACCAACAGCTTCAACAACTTCGCTCAGGAGCAGGAGACGCTGAGCTATGACCGAAACAACAATTACTCAAGCTGCCGATAATATTTTTCTTGATTTAGGTTTCTCTGCCCCAGAAGCAGACAACCTGCTGATCCGTGCCAAACTCATGCTGGCCCTGCAAACTCACATCCGCCAGCAAAATTGGACACCTTCTCAAGCTGCTCATCAACTCAATCAATCTTCTGACCAAATCACCGCCCTGGTTCAAGGCAAAATCGGACAATTCTCAGTTGACACATTGATAGCCCTACTTAACCAAGTTGGGATGTCTGTCCAAGTCGAAGTTCTCCCCAAGAGCGCTTAATACGATCGATCGAGAGAATCCACAGTAGCCGCTCAGTTCACAACTCCCGCCTTCAGCACTCGACCAATAATCTCCTCGATCGGTGGCTCGGTCACGGAGAGATCCGTCACCTCCAACTCTGCCAGAATCCGGGCAACAGTCTGGGTTAGCTGCTCCTGGGGCACAAGGAAGCGCATCGATCGCGGAGTGACTGCCTCCATCTCTCCGTAGCGTTCCAGTTTTTCCTTGGGGTAAGGGTGAGTCAATTCGATGTGTACTTCGCGGCATGGAGAAAAGCGATCGACCAGTCCTTCCAGGCTGCCATCGTAAATCAGAGCGCCTTGATGGATCACCAGCACCCGCTCACAGAGGGCAGTGATGTCTGCCATGTAGTGGCTAGTGAGCAATACTGTGGCGTTGTAGCGCTGGTTGTATTCCCGCAGAAATTCTCGCACACTCGCTTGAGCGTTCACATCCAGCCCCAAAGTTGGCTCATCCAGAAACAGCACCTGCGGCTGGTGCAGTAGCGCTGCCAGCAGTTCCGCCTTCATACGCTCCCCCAAAGACAGCTTGCGGACGGGCTGATTCAATTTGCCTTCTAGCCCTAGCATTTCGGTCAAGCTGCCGACGCGCTGCTGAAAATCGCGATCGCTGATGCCATAGACCGCTCCGTTGATTCGCAGAGAATCCAGGGCAGGCAAATCCCAGATTAACTGCTGTTTTTGCCCCATGATCAGGGTGATGGTTTTAAGGAATCCGGTTTTGCGCTGGAATGGCACATAGCCAGAAACGCTGACGCGGCCGGTTGAGGGATGAATCAACCCGGTTAGCATCTTCAGTGTGGTGGTTTTCCCGGCTCCGTTTGCGCCCAAAAATCCCACCACTTCCCCTGGCTCGATCGCAAACGAGACATTTTGCACGGCTTTCACTTCTTTGTAGGTGCGGCGGAAGAAGTGGGCGATCGTTCCCTTGAGTCCCGGCTCTTTGATTGCAACCGGATACATTTTGCTTAAGTTCTCAACTTCGATCGCCGCCATTCTGCTTCACCCTTCGCAACGCTGCTTCTACTCTAATCCTGCCACGCTGCCGCCATACCCTACTGGCGATCGGTCTTTCGGGGTTGCCAGCCCGTAGAGTTGCCCGATGAAGTGGAGGCAACGCCGCGCTCTACCCTGCTGGCGATCGGTCTTTCGGATTGCCCGTAAGCTGGGGCATCTGCTCAAACTAGGGGGTTGAATCTCTAGGAGGTTGAGCTGAGTGCCCTGCCTTTTTGCCTGTGAGCCAGTAGGTTGTCATTAGGCCTTTGCCTTTAACCTCGATCGCTCCTCGCGGCTCAAACTCATAGCGTCTCTTCAGGCGCTCGTAGACCGTCGTCGTCACTTGAGTACGAGCAACCTCGCCCTGAGACTCCATGCGGCTAGCCACGTTGACCGTATCGCCCCACAGGTCATAGCTGAACTTGCGTGTGCCGATGATGCCAGCGATCACAGGGCCGGTGTGGATGCCAATGCGTAGCTGAATTTCCTGGCCGTTCTGGGTTTTAAATTGCTTGATTGTTCGCTGAAGGTCGATCGCCATGTCGGCGATCGCGGTGATGTGATCCGGTCGCGTCGTGGGCAAACCCCCCACCACCATATAGGCATCCCCGATTGTCTTGATCTTCTCCAGACTGTGCTGGGCCGCCAGCTCATCAAAGCTGGAAAACACGCGGTTCAGCAGATCCACCAATTGCTTGGGCGAACTTTGGGACGAAAAGGAAGTGAAGTTGACCAGATCCGCAAATAGAACGGTGACTTCAGTGAAGTGATCGGCGATCGTTTTCTGACCTCGCTTCAGGCGCTCGGCGATCGGCTGGGGCAGAACGTTGTGCAGCAGGCGTTCGCTCAGGAGGCGCTGTTGCCGCAATTCCGCTTCAGTCGTCCGGCGATTGGTGACATCCTGGACGCTGCCTTCATAGTGGAGAACTTTGCCTTGCCCATCTTTGATTACTCGGACGCTCTCAGAAACCCAGATCAAACTGCCATCTTTACGCCGCACCTGGGACTCAAACTCCGATATGGAATCGAAACCGCGCAGATAAGCCGTTAGCTCCTCACGGCGGCGCGGCTGAACATACAGTTGTGCGCCAACGTTGGTAATGCTCGCCATCAACTCGGCGGGAGATTCATAGCCGTAAATTTCCGCTAGGGCAGGATTGGCGCTGATGTAGTGCCCGTCAGAGGTCATCTGAAAGATGCCCTCAACGCAGTTCTCGAAGATGCTGCGATACATCGCCTCGGCCTGTTGCAGTTGGGCGGTGCGTTTCTGCACTCGCTCTTCCAGTTCCCGCGCCTGCTGCCGCAGTTTGATCTCCGATCGAAAGATCTCTTCCTCCGCCATCTTGCGATCGCTGATGTCGTATAACGTCACCAGCAAAGTGCCTTCAGCACTGAAAACTAGCGGGTGAATCGAAGCAGACACCCAGAAAGGTTCTCCATCTAATCTTTTTACCGAAAGTTCGTAGCTATCAACATACCCTTGCTCGTTGAGGAGCTTTTGAAGGCGCTGTTGGTCTTCAGGATTGGTAAAAAATTCTGGCAGGTGACGACCAATCAAATGAGGCACATCAGCACCTAGGCGGTTCCCGGCTGTGGAGTTGGCATAAGAAATAGTGCCATTTTGTCGCTGGGTCAGCAGCATCAAGATCGGCGTGGACTCGGCGATCGCTTGCAGCATCTCTTCGTTTTGGCGCATGGTTTCTACCGCCCGCGCATACATCTGATACTCCACCAAATCTCCGTGTTCGGTGGTGGTCTTCAGAATCAGTTCCAAGTCGTCTTTGTCTCTGGAGACAGTCTCCAGGATTTGATTCAGAGTCGCTTGGGCTTTCTGGCGATCGATTATTTCTGCTTGGAGCTTTTGGTTAGTGGCGTGTAGTTCTGCTTCCACCAGATCTCCATGCTCGGCGGTGGTGGAGAGGGAAATTTGCAGGTCGTTGTTCTCTCGGAGCAAGCGATCGACCTCACGCCGCGATGCCTCCAGTTCAGCCCGCAGCGCGCGTTCAGTGCTGTTCTGGAAAGAATCGTCGATCGTGTCCGTCTCTACCATCTTCAACTCAGGAAAACTCCAGGGTCAGACTCGGCATCAGGCGTTGCAGGTTTTTGAGGGATTTAGTCTGCCAGAGAATCTTGTCTGATCCTTGCAGCACCAGTTGGACATCCCCTTGCTGGCGCACTCGCACCACAAACATCGACAGCATACTGATTCCTGAACTGTTGAGAAATTCCAGTTCGCGGAGATTCAGGGTGAGAGTGGTTGCTTGCTCTATGGACTTCAACAACAAGTTCATCACCGGCTGGTATTCCTCCATACCATCCAAACGGAGAAACCCCCGGAAGAAGATTGTTGAGTTTTCCGGGTCGTGCCAGATGTTATAGTCTTCAGTCTTAATGTCCACAGTCTCATCCCCAGTCTTCACTTCCACAACTCTTGCCTCCATTGATGCCAGCGAGGGTTTTATTAATTTACTACCATCGGCAGTCCTTGCCTGTGGCTTAGGCATCCAACCTTACAAGAACGCTGACTTGAATGAGTTCTGGTTCGGCTTCCAGGGGGGAGAACTTCCAGCCAAAGTGGGCAGAGTAGTCATTAATCATGGTTAATAATCCCATGTTAGACCCATCCCCCAGTGCGGCCTTCTCTAGCTGTTGAGTATAGAATTCGTCCATGTCGGCGTTGAGCATAGCTCGAATGAACTGTTGGTATTTGTCAACGGCGGCGGGGCTGGCATAGTTGACAACCTGGAAGATGATTTGACGATCGTACAAATACAGCGAAATAGTGATGGGCAAGCCAGCCGCATCAGTGCTGTACTTGACGGCGTTCTCCAGTAGCTCATTGGCAATGTAGCTGACGGCTCCCTTCACTGAGTCTTTCTGGCTAATCTTACTGTCTGGAACTAGATCCCCTGGGAAGAAGGCAGCAAAGTAGTCCCCCAAGAAGTCTGCCGATAGCCCATTGTGGCTCCACCGCCGTTTACGAGGAGCCGTACTGGGGGAAAAGTGCAAGGTGAGATATTCGTCACCCGCAGGAACCTCTTCAAGAAACTCTCCAAATATCCGAACGGTTGAAGTTTGGGCCATATGTAAGTTGCATTTTGCCTTCAGGCTGCGCTAGAGATAGCTTCGCGGTGAAGGTGAGAGAACAGGAGTATTTTCAATTAATCAGTGAATAGATTCTATAGGACTTATGCGATTTTCGTCGAAGAACCCGCACCCCGCAAGTTAGCCCCTTCACCCTCGATCGCTGTCAGACGACTCGGTTGCGGCCTTGCTGCTTAGCCAAGTAGAGATGACGATCGACTTCATCCAAAAGCGTGTACGGAGCAACTGGCGCTGCGGGAACCGTTGTAGCAATTCCAATACTCAGGGTGACGAATTCACTAATAGTGGACTGGGCGTGGAGGATCTGCATCTGCCGCAGTTCTTGCTGGATGCGCTCTGCCACCGCTTTGGCTCCTAGGATGCTGGTGTGGGGCAGCAAGACAATGAACTCTTCACCGCCGTAGCGGGCTGCCAGATCTCAGGGACGTTGCAGCACTCGGGCGATCGCTCCTGCCACTCGCTTCAAGCAGTCATCTCCTTTGGGGTGGCCGTAGGTGTCATTGAACTGCTTGAAAAAATCAATGTCGCAAAGCAGAATTGACAGAGGCACTTGCTCCCGCGC
>DATNQR010000516.1:0-8242 GCA_036703905.1 Thermosynechococcaceae cyanobacterium | reverse complement strand
GAGATCAACGACATTGCCTTCGTTCCCGCCTACAAAGACGAAGTGCTGGGCTTCAACGTTCTGGTGGGCGGCTTCTTCTCCGGCAAGCGCTGTGCGGCGGCCATTCCCTTGGATGCTTGGGTCGCACCCGATGATGTGGTGGCGCT
This sequence comes from Thermosynechococcaceae cyanobacterium, assembly GCA_036703905.1. Taxonomy (GTDB): domain Bacteria; phylum Cyanobacteriota; class Cyanobacteriia; order Leptolyngbyales; family Leptolyngbyaceae; genus DATNQR01. The sequence goes on along the minus strand of DATNQR010000516.1, from coordinate 8,096 downwards.
ATGCGAAGCAATTTTGCTGGTCTACCGAGATCATGGCTTGCGGGCCAATCGGCAGAAGGCTCGCCTGATGTGGCTGATCGATGAGTGGGGAATTGACCAATTCCGCGCCAGAGTCGAGCAGCAACTGGGGCAGGCATTGCAAACTGCCGCCGCCAGCGACGAGTTTGCGGGCCAGCGACGCGACCACATTGGCATCCATCCCCAAAAACAAGCAGGGCTGAACTACGTGGGTCTGAATGTTCCCGTCGGTCGGCTCTACGCCAACGACTTGTTCGACTTGGCCCGGTTGGCTGAGGTCTACGGCAGTGGCGAACTGCGGTTGACAGTGGAGCAGAACGTAATTTTGCCCAACGTGTCCGACTCTCGTCTGACGGCGTTGCAGCAGGAGCCGCTGTTGGAGAAGTTTTCCTCTAGCCCCCAACCGTTGATGCGATCGCTGGTGTCCTGCACGGGTAGCCAGTTCTGCAATTTCGCTTTGATTGAAACCAAGAATCGGGCAACGGCAATGATTCGGGAAATTGAAGCGGAACTGACGATTCCCAACCCCGTGCGAATTCACTGGACAGGCTGCCCCAACTCCTGCGGTCAGCCTCAAGTGGCTGACATTGGCCTGATGGGCACAAAAGTTCGCAAGAACGGCCAAACCCTGGAGGGTGTGGACATCTACACGGGCGGCAAAGTGGGCAAAGACGCTCACCTGGGTACGTGCGTCCAGAAGGGGATTCCCTGCGAAGACCTGAGGCCCGTGCTGCGGGATCTACTGATCCAACAGTTCGGGGCCCAGCCCAAGCCCGCCTTGGCAACGCCCGTCGAAACGGGAATTGTTGCAGAAACCAACGGTCATCGCCCCGCGATCCTGACGGAATCGCCCAGCTTAGCAAAGGCTTCTGGAACGGAAATCGTCGCCCCTGCTACCGTTCGCTTCTCCCAATCAGATAAAACTGTTGATTGTAGCCAGGTTGATTCCATCCTGGAGGTGGCAGAGCAGACCGGCGTGGCGATCGACAGCTGCTGTTGATCGGGTCGCTGCGGAACCTGCAAGCAACAGCTGGTTTCCGGTGAGATCCGCTATGACGGTGAACCCGATGCCCTGAATGGTGACGATCGCGCCCAGGGATACATCCTCACCTGCATTGCCCATCCCGTCAGTCCAGTAGTGATCGATTGTTAGCTTTTCTTTCTCCGCGATCGTTCTGGCGCAGCGAAATCTGCCCCGTCGCCCCGACCCGAACACCCTTTAATTACCCAGCACCCGGAGATATTGGATGAGTAATGTTTCTCGACGCAAGTTCATCATCACCGCAGGCGTGACCGCAGCCGGAACCCTGCTTACCAACGCCTGTGGCTCAGACTCTTCTACCAAGTCTACTTCTTCCCCTAGTGCGGTTCCAGCCGTCAACGTTGCTCCTGGCGATGCCCCCGAAACTTCAAAGGCACGGCTGGGCTTCATTGCCCTCACCGACTCTGCACCCCTGATCATTGCTAAAGAAAAAGGCCTTTTTGCCAAGTACGGCATGAAGGATGTGGAAGTGGCCAAGCAGGCATCCTGGGCCGTCACCCGCGACAACCTGGAGCTTGGCTCGGCAGGCGGCGGGATCGATGGCGCACACATCCTCACCCCCATGCCCTATCTAATGACCGCGGGTAAGATCACCAAGAACGGCCAGAAAATGCCGATGTACATTCTGGCACGGCTAAACACCAATGGTCAGGGCATCACTCTCTCCAACGACTACAAAGACTTGAAGATTGGGCTGGACAGCAAGCCTTTAAAAGAGGCCTTCTCAAAAGCAAAGGCCGGTGGGAAAAGCGAACTGAAGTGTGCCGTCACGTTCCCCGGCGGAACCCATGACCTGTGGATGCGCTACTGGCTGGCAGCTGGCGGCGTTGACCCCGACAAAGATATCTCGACGATCGTCGTTCCTCCTCCGCAGATGGTGGCCAACATCAAAGTCGGCAACATGGAGTCATTCTGTGTAGGCGAACCCTGGCACGCTCAGGCCGTATCGCAAAACCTCGGCTACACTGCCTTCACCACGGGCGAACTGTGGAAAGACCACCCCGAAAAAGCTTTCACCATGCGGAAAGATTGGGTGGATAAGAATCCCAAAGCAGCTAAGGCACTCCTGATGGCCGTTCAGGAAGCGCAAATCTGGTGCGATAAGCCAGAGAACAAAAAGGAAATGTGCGAGATCGTCTCTGGACGGCAGTGGTTTAAGGTTCCTGTTGAGGACATCCTGACCCGATCGCAAGGTAACTTCGACATGGGGGTACGTAAGTTGGAAAACAGCCCCCTGCTGATGAAGTTCTGGGCTGATAACGCATCTTATCCCTACCAAAGCCACGACCTCTGGTTCCTGACAGAAGAGACTCGTTGGGGCTATCTGCCTGCTGACACTGACAAGAAAGCGTTGATCAAAGAAGTCAACCGGGAAGACCTGTGGCAAGCGGCAGCCAAGGCGATCGGTCAAGAAGCCGCGATTCCCAAAAGTACTTCTCGCGGTGTGGAAACCTTCTTTGATGGAGTCAAGTTCGACCCTGAGAAGCCGGACGAGTACCTAAGCGGTCTCAAGATCAAGAAAGCCTAGGTTCAGAAGCCTAGGTTCGGAAGCCTAGATTGAGCAGTGGGGTGATTTCAAGCGCATCCTAATCGCCCCACTTGCCCAAGTTTCTATCTTCTCCCCAGGTTTCTATCTTCTCCCCAAGTTTCTATCTTCTAAACTTCCCACCTCAAACTTCCGCCTCAAACTTCCACCCTAACTCCCACCCTGCAAGGAACACAGAACATGGCTACAAACGTGAGTACTGGTTCGGGCAGATCGTCTGCCTCCAACCTAATGCCCCAGGTGATCAAAAAAGCCAAGACTCTACTGCCGACCCTGGTAGCGATCGCCCTGATTCTGATTGTCTGGCAAATCCTCTGCGCGGGAGACAAGTCTGCCCTGCCTGCCCCTGCCAAAATTTGGGCTGATACCAAAGATTTGATTTTGAACCCTTTCGCTCAGGGTGAAGGCACAGACAAAGGACTGTTCTGGCAGTTGGCCGCCAGTTTGCAACGGGTGGCTGTGGGCTACACGATGGCTGCGATCGTCGGCATCGGTTTAGGAGTGCTGATTGGGGTAAGCGTGATCATGTTCCAGGCGCTTGATCCGATTTTCCAGGTGCTGCGGACGATTCCGCCTCTGGCCTGGCTACCGATCGCCCTAGCTGCTTTCAAGGAAGCCCAGCCCGCCGCTATTTTCGTCATTTTTATCACGGCAATCTGGCCAATCATTATCAACACGGCGGTGGGGGTGCAAAACATTCCCCAGGATTACAACAACGTGGCTAAAGTGCTGCAACTGTCCCGCGTGGAGTATTTCTTCAAAGTACTGCTGCCCTCCACTGTGCCCTACATTTTTACGGGCATGAAGATTGCAGTCGGTCTCTCTTGGTTGGCGATCGTTGCCGCAGAAATGCTCACGGGCGGCGTAGGAATCGGCTTCTTCATCTGGGATGCCTACAACTCTGGCAACCTGAGCGAAGTGATTCTGGCGATTCTCTACGTCGGAGTGGTCGGCCTGCTGCTCGACCAATTCATCAGTTTCCTATCTCACCTAGTTGTTCCGGCTGAACAGAGATAGTCGCTATCTAGAGGTAGAGTTCGCTCAGGGCGCAGGACTCGCGCTCTGATTGGATGAACTGCCCGATCGCGCTCTTGGCTTGCGAGTAAACCCTCACCACTCAAATTGCTATGTCTGTTTTTGTCGAAGTGGATCACGTTGATCAGGTCTTCCCTCTGCCCAATGGTGCGAAATACATTGCCCTCAAGAACATCAATCTGGAGATCCAGAAGGGTGAATTTGTTACCCTTCTAGGTCACTCTGGCTGTGGCAAATCTACCCTGCTCAATATCATTGCGGGCTTAACTAAGCCGGCCGCTGGAGGTGTCCTCCTGGAAGGCAAGCAGGTAACGCAACCTGGGCCCGATCGCATGGTGGTGTTCCAGAACTACTCGCTACTACCCTGGCTATCGGTGCGGGACAACATTGCCTTGGCAGTGAACCGGGTGATGAGACATCTACCCAAAGAGGAACGATCGGCAATCGTCGAGCAGCATATCGACATGGTGAAGCTGCGCCCCGCCGCCGACAAGCGACCTGGCCAACTCTCCGGCGGCATGAAGCAGCGAGTAGCGATCGCCCGTGCGCTCTCGATCAAGCCCAAGCTGCTGCTGCTGGACGAACCCTTTGGCGCCCTGGATGCCTTGACCCGGAGCGGTTTGCAGGATCAACTCATGCAGATTGCCCAGGAAAACGAACTTAGTTGCATCATGGTGACCCACGATGTGGATGAGGCGCTGCTACTAAGCGATCGCATCGTCATGCTGACCAACGGGCCAGAATCCCGCATCGGTCAAGTCCTGGACATTCCCTTCTCTCGCCCCCGCGCTCGGATGGAAGTCGTGGGGCACGCCAGCTACTACGCCCTGCGAAACGAAGTCACTTATTTCCTGAACCAGCAGAAACGGGACAAACAGCGCAAGGCCGCCAAACGCACTGATGCAGTCGCCCGTAACGGATTGGAGAAAGTGAATCTAGAGATTGGCTTCATTCCCCTCACCGACTGTGCCCCTCTAGTGATTGCCAAGGAAAAAGGCTTCTTCCAGAAATACGGTTTGGAAGAGGTGACTCTCTCCCGCGAACCAAGCTGGAAGGCGATCGCGGAGGGTGTGGAGACAAAGCGGCTGGATGCGGCCCAAATGGTTGCTGGAATGCCGATCGGCATGAGCCTAGGTATGGGCGGCAAAGCACCCCTGTCGATCGTCACGGGGCTAGTCCTGAGTCGCAATGGCAATGCCATCACCTTCAGCAAGCAGCTTTACCATCAGGGAGTTCGCACCCTGGATGACTTCCGGGCCATGATTTCCCAAACGCCCGATCGGGTACACACGCTGGCTGCGGTGCATCCCACGTCCATGCACAATCTGATGTTGCGCTACTGGCTAGCCGCTGGCGGCATTGATCCCGACAAGGATGTGAACCTGGTGATGATTCCGCCGCCTCAAATGGTGACGACCCTGAAGGCCGGTAGCATTGATGGCTACTGTGTGGGTGAACCCTGGAACTCCCGCGCCGTCCAGGAAGGAGTCGGATTCGTCATGGCCACTGACCTGGAACTCTGGCCCGGTCACCCAGAGAAGGTCCTGGGGGTGCGGGAAGACTGGGCTAACCAATATCCCCAAACCCATCTAGCCCTGGTGAAGGCGCTGCTGGAAGCTTGCGAGTACTGCGACGATCGCCGCAACCGTGAAGAAATGGTGGCTCTGCTAGCCCGACCGGAATACATCAGCGCGGCGCCCGAATATATCAGTCCGGGATTGTTCACGCCCTACGATCGCGGCACAGATGCCGAACCGGAAACGCTGGCTCGATTCAACCAGTTCTACGTGGACAAAGCCAACTGTCCCGATCTGACCGAAGGACTTTGGCTGATGACTCAGATGGCGCGTTGGGGACTGGTGCCCTTCCCGCGCAACTGGGTGGAAGTGATGGCGCGGATTCAGCGAGCTGATGTATTTGGGCAAGCCGCCCGGGAACTCGGACTATCTGACCTGGAACCCAACCGGGATGCTGTGCGGTTATTTGATGGCAGCGTCTTCAACCCCGACGACCCGATCGGCTACCTGAACCGATTGCCCATCAAGCGCAATGTCCGCATTGAAGAAATCAGTTTGACTCACGCTTAAATGACTGCTTGTCGGGCGATCGCAGCAGCTAGTGCATCGCCCCAGCCCACCTCATCCTGTAACTTGCCTTTTATGCAAACCCTCAACAGCACCAGCACCGAAGCGGCCCAGTCCCCCACCGCCGATCCCTTTCTCATCATCGACAATGTTTCCAAGGTCTACCCCACGCCAGGCGGCGGCACATACTCAGTGCTGGATGGGGTCAAGCTCACGGTGGCAGAAGGCGAGTTTGTCTCAGTAATCGGCCACTCTGGTTGCGGCAAATCCACTTTGCTGGATATGGTATCTGGGTTTCGGGAGCCATCAACGGGTGAAGTGCGGCTGCGATCGCAGCGCATAACCAAGCCTGGCCCCGATCGCATGGTGGTGTTCCAGAACTACTCGCTGCTGCCCTGGCTAACAGCCTTCCAGAACATTTACTTGGGCATCAACGCCGTCTGGCCCGAAAAACCCAAAGCCGAAAAAGAAGCGATTGTCCACGACCACCTTGCCCTGGTGGGGCTGACCGAAGCCGCCGACAAGAAACCCGGTGCTCTCTCCGGCGGCATGAAGCAGCGCGTCTGCATTGCCCGTGCTCTGTCTCTACGACCCGAAATTTTGATCCTGGATGAACCCTTTGGGGCCCTCGACCCGATCACCCGCGAGGAACTCCAGGAAGAGCTGCTGAAAATCTGGACAGCTAACCGCGTCACTGTGCTGATGATCACCCACGACATTGACGAAGCCCTGCTGCTGAGCGATCGCTTGGTGATGATGACCAACGGCCCCGCCGCCCAAATTGGCGAAGTCCTGGATATCCCTTTCCCTCGCCCCCGCGATCGAACCAGGGTGATGGAAGATCCGGTGTACTACGAGCTGCGGAACCACGCGCTTGATTTCCTATATCACCGCTACGCCCACGACGAAGTAGAGTGAGACAGATCAGTCACGGGTCATTGTTCTAAATCACAAATGCCACCTGCCGGGCATCAATTCTTTGAGTTTATTGCCGCGTAGTGGAGTAGTTATGTCCAAGCCAACCAAGACCCTTTGCCCTTACTGTGGTGTTGGTTGTGGCTTGGAGGTGATGCTAACCCAAGGAAAAGCGACCCAGCTAGAAAAGCCAGGTACTTCGGTATGGCAAGTGCGCGGCGATCGCGACCATCCTTCCAGTCAAGGTATGGTGTGCGTTAAAGGGGCAACGGTGGCGGAGGCGATCGGTAAAGATCGGCTGCTGCACCCGATGCTGCGGGAGTCGCTGGATCAGCCATTTCAACAAGTTAGTTGGGAGGTGGCGCTTGATCGCGTTGTGCAGCAGATTCAAGCCGTGCGTCAGACGATCGGTGCGGATGGAATCTGTATGTATGGCTCTGGGCAGTTCCTCACGGAGGACTACTACACGGCTCAGAAGTTGATTAAGGGCTGTCTGGGCACGAATAACTTCGATGCAAACTCTCGGCTGTGTATGTCTTCGGCGGTGGCGGGCTACCTGCAAAGTCTCGGTTCCGATGGGCCGCCCTGCTGCTACGAAGATTTAGATCTGACCGACTGCGCCTTTATCATCGGCAGCAATGCGGCGGAGTGTCATCCGATCGTCTTCAATCGCCTGCGAAAGCACCACAAGCGCCATTCCCACGTCAAGCTAATAGTGGTCGATCCCCGCAGAACCGAGACTGCCGAGGCCGCCGACCTGCACCTGGCCATTCGTCCCGGCACAGACATTGACTTGATGAACGGCATAGCCTACCTGCTGCTGCAAGAAGGCTATGATGCTCCTGAATTCATCCAAGCCCACACAAATTTCTTTCCCGACTTTGCCGAGGTGGTGCGCCACTATTCGCCAGAAGTAACCGCCGATCGCTGTGGCATTTCTGTTGCCGATCTGGAGACTGCCGCTCGGTACTGGGGTGAATCTAATCGCGTTCTTTCCCTCTGGTCGATGGGGCTGAACCAGTCCAGTGAGGGCACAGCAAAAGTTCGATCGCTGATTAACCTGCACTTAATGACAGGTCAGATCGGCAAACCTGGAGCTGGCCCGTTCTCCCTGACGGGTCAGCCAAACGCGATGGGCGGCCGAGAAGCGGGCGGCTTGTCGCACCTGTTGCCGGGGTATCGATCGGTGATGATTCCCGAAGATCGGGCTGAAGTGGAGCAGTTCTGGGGCTTGCCTGCGGGACAAATTGCGGTCGATCGCGGCCGAACCGTCTGGGAGATGATCCGGGGTCTGGAAGCTGGGGAAGTCGGACTCTTTTGGATTGCCGCTACCAATCCGCTCGTCAGTTTACCTGACCTGGAACGGGTCAAAGCTGCCTTGCGGCGATCGCCCTTCACGGTCTACCAAGAAGCTTACTATCCTACGGAAACTTCCCACTATGCCCACCTGCTCCTG
>DATNQR010000515.1:0-2501 GCA_036703905.1 Thermosynechococcaceae cyanobacterium | reverse complement strand
TGGTTGCAGTCGATATCCATTTGCTGAAACTTAGTGATTTTCTCCGTGATTTGGATATCAGTCAGTCTGGGCAAATATTCATCATGGAGCGGGACGGCACCTTGATTGCTAACTCTGGCACAGACAAGCCCTTTACAGTCGTTGGCGAGAAAATTCAGCGGCTGCGGGCGACCGATAGCCCTGATCCAGTTGTCCACACCATTGCTAAGCACCTCCAGTCGCCTGACGGGTCTAAAGTCAGTGTCCAAAACAAAGACTTTCAGCTTGATGTACAGGGAAAAAGGAATTTTATTCACGTTGTGCCCTGGCGCGATAAGTATGGCTTGGACTGGCTCGTGGTCGTGAGTGTGCCAGAAAGCGCATTCATGGGACAAATTAATGCCAATACGCACACGACGATCGCACTTTGTCTGGGCGCATTGGTGATTGCTTGTGTGATGGGGGTTCTCACTTCTCGTTGGATTGCCCGTCCAATGCTTCGCCTCAATCAGGCAAGCGAGGCAATGGCATCCGGCAACTTAGACCAAACGGTGGAAACGAGCGGTATCCGAGAACTCAACACCCTCTCCCATTCCTTTAACCACATGGCAGGGCAACTGCGCGGCTCGTTTACTGCTCTAGAGAAAAGCAAGGAGGAATTAGAAGACCGGGTAGAAGAGCGCACAGCCGAACTCAAGAATGCACTAGAGGAATTGCAGCGCACCCAATCTCAAGTGGTTCAGAGCGAAAAAATGTCGAGTCTAGGGCAGCTTGTCGCTGGAGTTGCTCACGAAATCAATAACCCGGTCAATTTCATCCACGGCAATCTCACCCATGTGCAGGAATATACCGAGAGTCTATTGGAGTTTGTGGAGTTATATCAGCAGCACGACCCCAACCCTGCGCCTCAGATTCGAGCGGTAGCAGAAGACATGGATCTAGAGTTTTTGCAAGAAGACCTACCCAAAATGCTGGCTTCTATGCAACTGGGCACTGACCGCATTCGCCAGATTGTCTTATCGTTGCGAAACTTCTCTCGCATGGACGAAGCGGAGTTCAAAGCGGTTGATATTCACGAAGGGATTGACAGCACCCTGATGATTTTGCAGCATCGCCTCAAAGCGACACCTGCACGACCAGAGATTGAACTGGTCAAGGACTATGGTGAACTACCGCTCGTCGAGTGCTATGCGGGACAGCTCAACCAAGTGTTTATGAACATCTTGGTGAATTCGATTGATGCGATAGACGAGAGTAACGTTGGGCGTAGCTATCAAACTATCAAAGACCATCCCAACCGCATTACGATTCGCACGTCAACTGTGAAGGCAGAATGGGTCGAGGTTGCGATCACCGATAACGGGGTGGGTATTTCCCAAGAGGTTCAGCAACGAATATTTAATCCTTTCTTTACGACGAAGCCGCTGGGCAAGGGCACGGGGATGGGGATGTCCATCAGCTACCAAATCGTCACAGAGAAACATGGGGGCAAGTTGGAGTGTTTCTCAACCCCTGGTGAAGGAACGGAGTTCATCATTCAGATTCCTCTGCGGCAACACGGTAATCCAGCAGTTTAGCTGGATGCTGATTGCCAGCACATCACGGTCGAGTTACTTCTCTACAGAAATCCTGTGAGCTAAGGATCAAAATAGGCGGTGATAGGTAACTTCGGTATCACTGCCAATATCTCTCGCCCGTCCGATTCCTTGACTAGTTAGCTTGCTGACCGCTGACGCATTTGTAGTATGCGCCACTGTGCTGCTTTCTTATCGATTTCTCTGATGAATCCAGCTTTTCCATCCATATACCCATCGATATTCGTGGGATATTCCCTCGCTAACCAACGCTTTAATTCACTGTACCCTAGCGCGTCTTCAGGATGAGCAATCATGTAGTCGCGAAACGCCAAGTGACGTTCTACCTGTTCTGAACCAACCTTAAAGGTGTGAATATGATGCGTTCTGACTCCTTCTTGGTTGTCTTTACGGAAGTATCGACGACCAGGAATTCCAAATTCACCCATCACTTCGTAACCAAGTGACTCCATTGATGAATTGTGCCCATCCACCTTAACAATGTCTTCGACCTCAACCAACAGATCGATGATAGGTTTGGCATAGATGCTGGGAATAGCTGTGCTACCGATATGGTGTATGGCGACAACATTCTTGTCCAGAGCATCAATAACTCGTTTCGATTCAACCTTGAACGCCTCGCGCCATTTCGGGTCATGCGGGGCAACTTCTACTTTCCTCATGACTTGAGCATCTCGCCAATAATTGTAGTCCCTATTCTCACCGATAACTGAAGCAACCTGACGACCAAGATCACACGCTGCCGGAAGCGCAGGGAACGAAGCTGTAAACGGTCGAGTGCAGCGCCTTATTAGCCCGCTGTTGATGCGTTTCAGCCGACGCGCAGATTGACGCGACCGCAACCTTTGACCAGAGCAGACGAACCGCGCTCGATCGCGAAGCGCATAACGCAAGAGTAAGAACCAACGGCGCACATGGGAAAACACA
>DATNQR010000514.1:0-11832 GCA_036703905.1 Thermosynechococcaceae cyanobacterium | reverse complement strand
TGGGTCAGGGCTAGTTGCGCCTAAACGCTGCACTACGAGATCCTTGCTGAAGATTTCCCCTAAAAGGGAATTACCAGTCACATCAGGGTAGCGGCTCTGAATTTGCTTAGCGATCCTGTCTAGTACCTCTGGGCTTTGTAGCACCTGTAGCAAAGTGGCATAGTCTGTGCTGTTTTCGCTGCCCCCGACCCGCGATAGCGCTGAGGGATCGGTAGACCGAGCTTGGGAAGTGATTGGCTCCACCAAAATGCGAAAGTTACCTAGATACGATCGTCCCAGTCTTGCCCCTGAATAGAGCGAGAACAGAGCTGCAAGACCAGTAACGCCAGCAATGATTAGAATGTTGCGCTGAAGCGTTCTCAGGACAGGAAAAGGATTTAGCCCTTTGGGTTTGGCCGGTTCAGCTGGCTCACCTCCAACTGCCACACTTCTTGGCGTTGGTGTGTAGTGAGTTTGAATGTTTTGAGCGTCTTGTCCAGCTTGCATGAGTAACCTCCACCTATCCTGTTAATTCCCGTCGTCCTCAAGTCCCACGCTTACCGCCGCCCACCAAATATCGAGAACAGACCAAACAGTCCGTTCACGGGCTGTAGCACTGCACCTACGAAATCGGTAACTCCAGCCAACCCGTTGCGGTGAATAATCACTACGTCATTGTTGTATAGCGGGGGGTTAGTCTTCTCATCCAGCCCTTGAGATAGATCCATCGCGATCGATCGTCGCGTCACGCTACCGTTGGGATTGAGCCTAACCAACTCTACGTTGTTCTTGCGGGCGCGGTTGTTCCTCAAGCCTCCCGATGCCAAAATTGCCTGATTCAGCGTGGTATTAGGTCTCACAGAGACCACGCCCGGAGTCACTACCTCACCCACAACGTTGACCTTAATGAATTCTGGAGAGAAGTTGCTAGCAGCAACCTGAAGGGCTTGCTCAGCATCTAACGTTGTAGCCTTTGGAACATTTATCGAGTCCCCATCGCGCAGAATCAAATCCTGAGTTAAATCTCCCTCCTGAAGAAATTTCCACAGATCTACGTTGATGGTTTCGGTTTCACCATCAGACTGAGGCCGGCGGATTTGGATTTGCCGAACGTTTGCCAATTGCGTGATGCCGCCTGCGGTTTGAATAGCTTTGCTGACGGTGGGCCACTGGCTACCGCTCTCAGTCACGCTTCGCTGGGACAAGCTGGCTGTGGTTGATTCGTTGCCAATCACACTAATGATGTAAGAACCGGGACGGTTGATTTCTCCAATCACGCCGATTTTAAGTGGACGTGGAGCCGTAAGGCTGACGGTGATGATGGGGTTACGAATGAAGCGACGATACCGTGCGGACAGGACTTCCGATGCTTGAGTCAGGGTGAGGCCTTTGACTGATACTGGGCCAATCCAGGGTAGGTTGACGTTTCCATCTAGAAGCACAGTATAACGAGCGTCTAGAACTAGCTCTGGTGTTTCGTAACTGTCCACCCGAATGGCGTCTCCGGCTCCAATCGTGTAGGCGCTTTCCCCCGGAGGATTCACGGAGGGAACCACGGGAAGATCCGTAGGGGGAGCTACGTCAGGGGGAGCAGGCGTACTGAGAGGGGGGTTAACTTGGGCTAGGACGACAATAGGGTGAACTGTTCCAGCCAGCGCCGCTAAAGTAATCCCTACTGCTGATCGACGAATTCCTTTAATCATGAGTGTGGTTGAGAAGGATAGAAGTCCAAGATCGTGCACCCACCCTGTCCGCTTGCTCGGAAACTAGCTGCTTCCCAGCACTCTGGTCTAAATTCTGGTCTAGATATAGATTTAGGCATTTGACTATGAGTTTACCCAGAAATCGCCCTTGACAGTCATCCCTCTGATGAAAGTAGCTAGCAGGCTCCAACAAACCGTGGATTTTCTGACATGGATGGATTGCCCTTCATTTATTCTGGAGATGCCCATAGGTGAATTATGAAGGGTTTGCGGAATTAGGCAGCACCAATTGGGTGACTTCACCTAAGATTCATAAGTTTCCCAAATTTAGCGTTTAGCTAAAAGACTGCATGAAGATTGCCGTGTATGGCTCTACCGTACGCTTAGCCGCTTCCATATTGATGAAATCCCCTAGCCTTTAGTGAATCAGTTCCCTTGAAAATCGCCTATCTAGTGAATCAGTATCCGAAAGTTAGCCACAGCTTCATCCGCCGAGAAATCCTTGGGGTGGAAGCTTGGGGAGTTGAGGTAATGCGTTGCTCGATTCGATCGTGCCGGGCTGAACTTGTCGATACTGCTGACCTTGCAGAGTTGCAAAAGACCCATACGGTACTTGAGTCTGGCAAAGGAAGAATAATCTCTAGCTTCCTGAGAACGCTGCTCGAGCATCCGCTCTCCTTCCTGAAGGCCCTACAAACAGCGCTAAGGCTGGGAACTCGTCCGGGGCAGAGCTTGATGAAGCATCTGGCTTACCTAGTGGAGGCGTGTATGCTGGTGCATTGGTGTGCTGCCGCTGAGGTGAGGCATGTCCACGCCCACTTTGGCACTAACTCCACAACCGTGGCGCTGCTGTGTCATGCTCTGGGCGGTCTGACCTATAGCTTTACGGTGCATGGGCCTGAGGAATTCGATAAAGTGGAAGCGATCGCCTTAACCGAGAAAATTGAGCGGGCGGCGTTTGTGGTTGCCATTAGCTCCTTTGGCAGAAGTCAACTGTATCGCTGGTGCAGACTGAAGCACTGGTCAAAAATTCATGTGGTGCACTGTGGGGTAGACGATAGCTTTTTGGGACAACCCTTGACTCCTGTCCCTGCTGCCCATCGACTTGTTTGCGTGGGGCGACTCTGCGAACAAAAGGGACAGTTGCTGCTGATGGAGGCGGCAGCGAAACTGGTGGCGGAAGGGCTACAGTTCAAGCTAGTTCTGGTGGGAGATGGGCCACTGCGATTGACGATCGAGGCACAAATTGCCCAAGCTGGACTGCGGGACACCGTGGAGATCACTGGATGGGCAAGCGGAGCCGAAGTGCGGCAGCACATTCTCGCTGCCAGAGCGATGGTGCTGCCCAGCTTTGCCGAAGGCTTGCCCGTGGTAATCATGGAAACCTTGGCGCTGGGACGGCCTGTGGTCACCACTTATGTCGCCGGAATTCCAGAGCTAGTCCAGCCTGGGGCAAGTGGCTGGCTGGTTCCGGCAGGTTCAGTAGAGGCATTAGTCGCAGCAATGCGATCAGTTCTACAGTCGCCTGTGGAGGTCTTGGAAAAAATGGGAAGACTAGGGGCAGCACAGGTAGCTCAGAACCATTCTGTAGAGATTGAAGCTAAGAAGTTGGCTGCGCTGTTCCAGACTAACCTGTCCTAGACTTAGCTGGAGACCAACATAATTTGAAATTTGAGGCCAACTTGCACTCAACAGCTCCGCCCTCGGTTCTCGGTGGTGCTGAGAGTCAGGCGCGGACATTGCCCTCTCTAGTCAATCAACCTGCTCCTGAGTAGTCAGTTCTACTCAACCTGGGACAAGTTTGATCTGGACACATAGCCCCTCTACCCTACCTTCTCGGCGAGACCATGACTTCCCTTAAACAGCTTGCCATCCGTGGAGCTATCTGGACGATCGCCAGCTACGGTTTCAGTCAAATTATCCGGTTCGGCGGAAACTTGATCCTGACTCGGCTCTTGGCTCCCCAGCTATTTGGGTTGATGACGTTGGTGACGGTTTTCATCGTTGGTCTGAATCTTTTTTCAGATGTGGGAGTCGGCCCTAGCGTGGTGCGGAGTAAGCGGGGAGACGATCCAGACTTTCTCAACACGGCCTGGACGATTCAAGTCATCCGCAGCTTCATCATCTGGGGCTTCTGCATTCTGATTGCTTTCCCAATTTCTCGGTTGTACAACGAGCCGCAATTGCTCTGGCTGATCCCGATCGTTGGGTTTGGCGGCGTTATTTCTGGTTTCTCCTCAACGGCAGGCCTTACCCTTGAGCGTCACATGGAGATGCGGCGATCGACCTTGTTTTCTTTAGGAGGGCAAGTTTTATCAATCGTCATTCTAATTGTCTGGGCTAAAATCAGTCCCACAATTTGGGCCTTGGTGCTGGGCAACCTGCTAACCTCCCTCGTCTCCACGATTTGGAGCTACTACTTAATTCCTGGAACAAAAAATCGCTTTGCCTGGGATGCTGAGGCAGTGCAGGATTTGTTCGGATTCGGTCAGTGGATTTTTCTATCAACGGCAGTGACGTTTCTCGCAGAGCAAGTCGATCGCTTGATGCTGGGCAAACTGATCGCCCTGGAAACTCTAGGAGTTTACGGTGTTGCCTACGCGCTGGCAGACATTCCCCGTCAGGTTCTGGCCGCAGTGAGTAGCAGGGTCTTTTTCCCAACCTTTTCAAAGATGGTTGATCAGCCCCGTGACGTCTTTCTTGCCAAAATCCTGAAAAATCGATTACCGTTGCTTTTGGTCTCTGCTTTAAGTCTGACGGTTTTAGTAGGCGCAGGGGATTTCATCATCACCCTGCTTTACGACAGACGCTATGCCCAAGCCTCGTGGATGCTGCCAATCATGGCGTTGGGGATCTGGCCGCGCGTACTGACTCAAACGATCGATCAGGTATTTTTTGCTCTAGGTCAGCCTCGCTACCCTGCCTATGGCTGCATTGCGAAGTTTGTATTCATGCTGATTGCTCTACCAACTGGGTTTCACTTCCTGGGTATTGCTGGAGCGGTTATTGCTGTGTCTCTGAATGACCTGCCGTTTTATCTTGTAGTAATAGTAGGCTTGCAGCGTGAGAAACTCTCACCGCTCAAACAAGACCTTCAAGCTACCCTAGTGTTTGTAGGACTCGTTGCCTTGGTATTACTTGGTCGATCGCTGTTGTCCCTGGGTAGTCCTTTTCAAGGCATATTCTAGATAGAATCCCATGAAGATTACGTTCGTTCTTCCCCACGCAGATCTATCGGGTGGCATTCGTGTTGCTGCTATCTATGCTGATCGGCTCAAAAAGCGGGGACACGACGTGTTTGTTGTGTCAACTCCCCGGTCTGACCTCAGCCTGCCGCAGAAGTTGAAGGGGGTCTTAAAAGGGTTGGGCTGGGTAACGCTACCGAAGCGTAGTCCTTCCCACATGGACACGGTTGCCGTTAAACATTCTGTTTTGGAGAAAGCCCGTCCCGTCACTGATGCAGATGTTCCTGATGCAGATGTGATCATTGCGACGTGGTGGGAGACGGCTGAATGGGTTGCTGCACTCTCTCCCTCCAAAGGTGTCAAAGCTTACTTCATCCAGCACTATGAGGCATTCGATTATGTGCCGAAAGGACGAGTAGAAGCCACTTGGACTCTGCCGATGCACAAAATAGTAGTCGCAGATTGGCTAGGAAAAATTGCTGAGAATCTCTATCAAGATAGCTCAGCATCTATTGTCCCGAACGGTGTAGATCCTCAAGTTTTCTTTGCTGCGCCCCGTGGTAAACAGAAGACTCCAACGATCGGCATGGTTTACACTTCCCCATCATGGAAGGGCTGCGACATCTGTCTGGAAGCTTACGCCCTTGCTGTTCAGAAGGTTCCTAATCTCCGACTTGTCGCATTTGGTGGGAAACTGGTTGACCATCTCCCTTTGCCTGATGGTGTGGAGTATATGCAGAGTCCACCCCAAGACAAGATTCGTGAACTCTATGCCCAATGTGACGCTTGGTTGTTTGGCAGTAGATCGGAGGGTTATGGATTACCAATTTTGGAAGCAATGGCCTGTCGCACTCCAGTCATTGGGGCGCCAACAGGTGCAGCCCCTGAACTTCTGGCAAACAAAGCAGGTATCCTGGTCAAGCCGGAAGATCCTAGAGATATGGCCGAAGCGATCGTGAAAATTTGCCAAATGCCTGAAGCAGAATGGCAGTCTCTATCGGATCGAGCCTATGCTGTTGCAAGGCTACACACTTGGGATGAAGCTGTTGAGCGATTTGAGGCTGCTTTGAAACAGGCAATTAACCACGACAAGGGGAACTAGCAGCTCTGATACAACGTATATGGGTAGAGCTAGAATTCACTCCACGTCATCTATCAGAGATTTGATTCCTGACCAGCGCTATGAACTTTTTAGGCACTCTCATCTTCTACGGCTGGTTTCCTTTTCTCGTATTCCTATTCGCGCAGTACAAGCCACATCAAGTCGTTCTTTTCGGCTACATCGTGTCTTACCTATTTCTGCCTCTGTGGACAGCTTACTTAGTTCCAGGGCTACCAGGTTTTGATAAGGTTACGATCACTTCCTTCGCCTTACTGACGGGGATGCTGATATCTGATGCCCAACGACTCGATTCTCTGAAGTTCTCCTGGATTGACCTGCCGACGATCGTTTGGTGTTTGGTTCCTTTTGCTTCCAACTTCACCAACGATTTAGGCTTCTTAGAGGCTTTCAAAGGAATGCTACACCAAACAATCGTTTGGGGGTTGCCTTACCTATTTGGCAAGCTGTACCTGGATAGCTTAGATCGCTTGCGGCAGACTGCGATCGCGATCTTTCTAGGTGGACTAGCCTATATCCCCCTGTGCCTGTGGGAAAGTCGTACCGGCCCAACCTTGCACACACGGGTGTACGGCTTTGCCACCTTCATCGACTGGAGTCAAGCAGTACGTTACGGCGGCTTTCGACCAGTCGTCTTTACACCTCACGGACTTGCAGTCAGTGTTTGGATGGTCGGGGCAACATTAATAGGCGTGTGGTTCTGGCAATCTGGGGCGGTCAAGAAACTATGGGGTTATCCCATCGGTCTCTTCACCAGTGGCATGTTAATAACCGTAGTTTTGCTCCGATCGACAGGCGCTTGGGTCGTCCTAGCGCTGGGAATTCTCTGCATTTCTATTGCTAAGTGGTTCCGTACCGGAATTTTGATCTTTGTGCTAGTGGCCCTGATGGGAACTTATCTGGTCAGCGCCAGCACAGGAACGTTCAAGGGAGATCAAATTCTCTCAGTTGCTAGCCAAGCAGGTGAAGACCGGGCAGGCTCTCTAAATTTTCGCTTCGTCAATGAAGAAATTCTCTCGGCAAAAGCTCGCCAGAAGCCCATTTTTGGCTGGGGATGGAATGGTAGAAACCGCGTCTTCAATGAACAAGGTAGGGATATTTCAGTTACCGATAGCTACTGGATCATTGCGTTTGGCGTGAATGGAGCAGTGGGACTGGCCAGCTTTTGGGCCTCCATGCTGCTGCCAGGTGTTGTCTTCTTGCTACGATACCCCGCTTACTTATGGACTAATCCGAGAGTGGCTCCGGCAGCAATTTTGATTGTGATGATCGTGGCCTACATGGTGGATTGCTTATCCAACGCTTTTCCAAATCAAGCTTACACTATGGTTGCTGGAGGTCTTGGAGGTCTGCTTGGAAAGGAGAAACTTGAGAAGGTGTGATGTTCTTCTCAGCTAGGAAGCCGTCTATTCTTGCACTGCTGTTTGCTCTTTACATCCTACCTTCCATCTATACTGTCCCGCGCTCCTACGAAGTAGAGCAGCCAACCTTCTGAGGAAGTTAGTCTAAACTCGATCGAGCTTGAAGAATACGCTGTTGCGGATCGAATCTCCCAGCAGTTCCGGGGGATCGTAGTCGGGCTTTCGTTGGATTTGTCGCCGCAGCCGCCAGCAGCCAAAGCCAACAATCCAGCAGAGGTCGGCGATCGCTGCGTAAAGCCAGCCGTGATTCTTCAGAAAATAGCGACGACGAGAATCGAACCAGTACTGGGGAATGCGCTTGGGACGTTGATCTCGCACAGTGACTCCGGTGCTTTGACCAGCAATGTGCATAACACGACTCTGGGGGACATACCAGCAGTCCCAGCCTGCGCGTTTCGCTTGTAGGCAAAAGTCGGTTTCTTCGTAATAGAGGAAGTACTTCTCGTCCATCAAGCCGATCGACTCGAAGACCTGCCGCCGGATCATCATGCTAGCTCCTGGAATCCAATCCACGCGCTGCTCTTCTGGAGTCATAACGCGGCTCATAGACCAAGGCTTCAGCAGCTTTGAGACGATCCCTAAGCGGAAACCGCCTTCCAACTCTCCTAAGATACTGGGAAACCGAAAGGCAGTCGGCCAAAGAGAACTGTCTTGATTTTCAAAGCTGCTGCCAGCGATGCCGATCGTGGGATGATGCTCCAGGAAATCCACCAGCTTTGCTAGAGCGCCAGGACGAGACAGAGTATCAGGGTTGAGCAGCCAGAGGTAGTCAGGTGGGTTAACGGATTGCAGGGCGGGGCGGATGGCGAAGTTGTTACCGTAGGCATAACCGCCGTTGTGATGGGAAGGGATTAGGGTAGCCCAACTGCTCCAGCCTTCAGACTCAATCACTCCACCAATTCGTGCTACAGAATCATCGCCAGAGGCATTATCCACCACGGCAACGTGAACTCCAGGCAGCGAGGTAACTTCATGGACGAGCGACCGCAAGCACTCCACCACGAGATGGGAAGTTCGGTAGTTTACGATCACCACCAGCACGGAACATTGACCACTGAACTGAACTGTATCTTGCATGGGATTCAGGGAACGGATTGGGCTAGGGATGAAGTCGAAATCACAACCGGATGACTGCACTACACATGGACGGCAGGCTAAGTGGGTTAGAAGGGTTAAATTGACTCGATCGTCACTGAACTGCTCAGGGCTAGAACCTGGGGCGCTGTTGTTCCTGCCAAGGCCCCATCAATGTATGCCTGCATAGTTTCCGCCATTGCCTCAACGTGAGGCTCCTGCAACATACTGGAATGCCCCCCTGGAACGTCGTACACTCGCACGGGCTGGTGGGTGCGCTTGCCCCAGCCCAAGAGGGGGTCACTGTAAATATTGAGATAGGGTTCGTCGGGGCCACCACCATCGGTCGCCCGGAACAGAGCCAGTTCTCCTGAGTAAGGTTCTGTGGGCGCATAGTTGCTCTCTGCAAATAAGTAGGCGGTACGAACAGAAATCTGGCGCAGAAACTTGGGAATTGGCTTGTGGCGATCGACGTAGTACTGAAACAAGCGCAGGCGAACTTTGTTCCAGATACGATTGAATCGAGTCCGGGTTTCGTAAACCACCAGATTGCGCCCCTTTTGCCAAATTTTGCCCAGAATCATCAACCCGCGCTGATGAGATTTAACTTGGGACGATTGATTCAAAGCACCTGAGAAATTCTTGAGTCGCTGGTTGGCGATCCGACCAACTCGTTTGGGCGCATCCACGTCAGCCGCGTCTAACAGCGCCACCATTGCTACAGTTTGCCCCTGTTGCTCTAGTTGCCGCGCCACTTCGTAGGCAATCACGCCCCCGGCACACATTCCCCCCAGCAGGTAGGGCCCTTGAGGTTGGACGCTACGAATTCGATCGATGTGGTGGGCCGCCATGTCAGAGATGCGAGTGTGCAGCATGGGGATATCCGCGTGGCTGTGGGGCTGGAGTCCATAGACTGCATGATCAGGGTTGAGCCGTTGGGCCAGATTGCGGTAGAGCAAAGTTTCGCCATCGCCATCGTGGATCAAAAACACGGTGGGCTTGGGGCCACCAGAGCGAATCAGAACCAGGGAATCGCGGCTGTCCGATCGGGTGATCAGCGTCGCCATTTTCTCGATCGTTGGAGCCTCCAATAAAGCAGTGAGAGGCAGCTTTTTGCCGAAGGTGCGATCAACCTGGGCGAACAACTCCACCGATAGTAGCGACGTGCCGCCCAAATCAAAATAGTTGTCCTGAATGCCTACAGTATCCAGGTGCAGCAGTTCTGCCCACAGCGCTGATAGTTTTTGCTCCACCTCGGTACGCGGCGCAACATAGGCTTGGGTTAGGTCAGGACGACGATCGCGCGGCTGGGCTTCGATTTGCTCTAGAATCTGGGCAGCATCGTGCAGTTCAGTGGCAATTCGGTAAAGGCGTTTTGATTTGTCAGACTGGACTGAAGCCGTGGGCAGCGCGATGGTTTCGGCGGCCTCTTTGGCGGCTTCGGGCGGACTTGCAGCGGTGATCGACTCGGCAGCAGGATTGTAGTCTAGGGCAGCAGCGAACTCCACAGGCACGGTGAACTGCAAGCCATTGTCGATCGGCTGCTTGAACTCGCCGATCGCGCTTTCAAGAAAGTTCAGGGCAGGGGCGTTTTTCTTGCTGCGAATTAACGTCACCTTCACCTGGGGCAAATTGCGCCCTCGGGCAATTTGCCCCAGGTGGCTCAGCATCCGGTGTTCCACACCCCGGCCGAGCACTCGGCAGCTCAGAAGGAAGGTATCGATTTCTAGCGCATCGCCCGTAGTTTTGAAGATCACCACGCCCACTAGCCCATACTCGCCAAACCGATCACTCACCTGGACAATCCGGCACTCTAGCCCTGCCTCGGCCAACTGCTGAATCTCGCTGTCCGATCGACGAATCGTCGAGAAGTTGAACTGGTTAGTACGCTGAGTCAGTTGGGCAACTCTGGGCAGTTGGGCTGCATCTGGTTCAGTAATGTCTACCCGCAGCTCCAGCTTGGCCAGGAATTCTTCAATGCTGGGGGCTTCTTGCTGAAGGCGCGATCGTTCCAGATTCTGCTGGTATAAAGCGGTGCGCTGCTTGTCCTCCTCCGTCACCTTCAAGTGGTCAAAAGCCCAAACGTGGTTGAGGAAATTCGGAATGTCACCGTGAATCGGTAGCTGAAGCGTCAGCACCTCCGGGCAAGCTTCCTGCACCTCTGCACACTCCATCGGGTTGTCGTCAATGAAGATGAAGCTATCCAATCCCAAGTTAAGCTCTTGGGCTAGAGATTGAATGTTCTGTGACTTCGGCAACCAGTTAATCCGCCAGCCCACCAGATGTTCCCGCTTCAGGGGCATTTCCGGGCGCTGCTCAAACACCTCCAGCACATCAGCTTCGTTATTCTTGCTGCAAAAACACAGCACCATACCAGCTTGCTGCTGGGCAATCATAAACTCTTGGAGAGCGCGGTAGCCTGGGGTGAATTCGATTCCCGTGATTCCATCTTCGCCTACGACTCCTTTCCAAATCGTATTGTCGCAATCCAGAACAATGACCTTGTGGGGCGTGTTTTTGAGGGCGTAGATGCGTCGCGCCAGCAGGGTGGCCAGGGCGGAGAAGTAGACTGGGGTGAAGGGAATATGCCCCAGTTTGTCTCGCTCGGAGTCATAGTAAGTGGGGGTAGGGTAAAGCTCTAGGTCGGCTTCTCTGACTAGATACAAGCCAGAGATTCCGCCTAGCTCTGCTACCAGACGGTTCTCTAGGTGATGGGTGAAGCTGTGCCAGTTAGGTTCGACTTTGGCGCTGGGGGAGTCGGGGCAGAGGCAAACAAGATAAGGTGTTGACGATCGTCCTACTGCCGCCTTCAAAGCCGCAAGCAGATCTTCCAGATTCCGCTCCACTTTGGCGGCGGTTTCGGCTTCATCCACCATGCTGATGTCTCTGCGCCAATCTTCAAATCGCAGCAGCAGAATATTCACGCCGCTCTGGTTCTGAGCGAGGAGGCTGAAGGGATCGAGTAACTGCTGAAAGATCTGGTTATAGGGGGCGAACTCGATCGTTGATGGCATTCCCAGTTCTTGCATCCAGAAGTTGAGTGCAGCTTCCAGTGGCTCTGCGGTAAAGGTGGCCGCTAGGGCGACCGTGAAGGTGCGTTGAGCCTGGGAAGACTGAGGGTTGGCTAGCATAGTAAATTTTTACTAGGTGACTGGATTGGGTGATGCTCAACATAGGGTTGAGTGAATAACCAGACTTAAGGAGAAGACGAAGTGGACATGATCACAAATCCAAACGTAACGTAATTGAGCGGTGGAAGGTCTTCAGGTTCGTCAGGGACGATCGAGGGTGGAATGAGCGTGAGCCGGCCCAACCAACCATTCAACTCCAGAAACGACAAATCGGGGAAA
>DATNQR010000513.1:0-2295 GCA_036703905.1 Thermosynechococcaceae cyanobacterium | reverse complement strand
GCCGCCTATAAGTGCAATAAACTCTCCAGGCTCGGCATACAGGCTCACATCATCCAGTGTCAGGGGTCCATCTTGTCGGTAGCGGAACGTGATATGGTCCACAACGATTCTGCCCATCAGCTTACCAGGATCGGCTTTGCTGAGATCCACTTCCGGTATAGTCTCTAGAATTGGCTGAGCGCGTTTCCACTGAGGGATGACTTGCAAAGCGTTAGTAACTGTATTGCTTACGTCTGTAGCACCTTTGATAAAGGTGCCAAAGGCGCTGTTAAAAGCTAGGAAAGTGCCAACAGTCAGTCCGATACCGCCTGTAGTTTGAGCCTCCTCCAAGAGCTTGATAGTAAACCAAAAGAGGACTCCAGAAGTCAGCGTGGGCATCACTGTATTGAACAGTGCGACAAGGTCTTCAACGTTCTGCGTGCTGAGTTCCAATTTTATTTGCCGACTGTAGTTTTTACTCCAAGCGGCGAAACCACGCTCCTGGGCCCCAGCAACACGCAGTTTAGAAATACCATTTATAAGCTGCACCGTCTGCCCAAAGATATTTCCCTTTACTTCCAGCAGTGGACGAACCTTGCGGACGAGGAACACGCCAGAGAGTGTGGTGATAGCGATCGCAACTACAGCCACAGCCACAGCGACTAGGGCTAATTTCCAACTGTAGTAAAACAACAGCGCCAAGTTTAGTAACGAGAACAAACCTGTGATCAGAGTGATTAGGGTTGTGCCACTGAGTTGACGACGGATTGTACTAATTGATGTAACGCGAGACTGAAGATCTCCTGTAGTGTACTCGCGGAAAAAAGATACTGGCAGGTTCAGCAGCCGATCCCAGACAGCGGCTTGGGTAGAGGCATCCGAAACCGTTTCCACCCGCAGGAGGGCAAACCCCTGAGCTAGGCGAAATAGTGCTATCCCGAAGGCAGCAACCAACAGCCCCAACCCGACTTGCAGTAATAATCCCCGGTCACTATCCGGAATCGCGTTATCAATCAAAATGGCAGTAGCGTGAGGTGTGAGCATCCCCAGCAGCGTAGCGGCAATGCCAGTCAAAAAAATGATAAGCAACTCTCTCCCACGACCCTTGAGCGCGAACCGAAATATATCCACAGCTTTGAGAACTTTATCGGGCAAAGACCGATAAAACATATAAGCACAAGGGTTCAGCGTCGAGGCACTACGGGCATCTACAGGAACACGAGTTTTATTGGCTGGGTCAAAGATTTCGTAGCAAGTAGCCGAAACAGGCAGCAGCGCCACTGGTTGGTTGTCCTGCTGGGTATAGGCAACTAGAGAACCACAGTCCCTCTCCCACCAGTTATCCCGCAGCAGAACCTGCCGCATTCTTAGCCTTGAAGCCCTGACAATTGCCTCCAATGGGTCTTTGACGCGCTTGAGGTCTTCTGAGCGAGCCGGGGGACGAATTGTGACACCAAGAGACCGTCCCACAGCACCTGCAACGACCAACAAGGGCGTGCCTTCTAGGAAAAAGGCCGCGTCTTGAGTTCCTAGAGACGAAGCGAGTTCACCCAGAGCCTCTGCTGTCACCTGACGATTGAGACGTTCCCGATCCTGAAGCCGCTGTAGTTCTTCCTGCGCTTCCTGCTGCTCTAGGAGATTAATATAGTCAAGAAGTTGAGTATGAAGGTGGGATAGCCCCTCAAGTAGGGTATCTGGGTCTTGAATTGCGAGCGTTGTTTTGGTGGCAAGCTGAACTTCCCCTACAGCTTCCAACCACATTCCGTCGGTTAGGGGAAAAATTCCTGCTGCCGAATCTAGAGTGAGTTCCTCAAACCCCATCCAGCGGACATTTCCTTGGCTGAGGAGTACCCACGCGATCGCACAGCCAGACCCAGTAGCATCCTTCGCTTCTGACTCAGGCTGAAGCGTCTCACCATCAACTAGGGAAAATCGCGCTTCTCCCGAAGCCTTTACCTGAATCACTGGCGTAGCAACACCAGAAAGTTCAGCATCGATTTGCTGAAGCCAGTTCTCTACTAAGGCAACCACTCTCGTATCCCCATCGGCAACTAACTGCCTAAAGCATTCTCGATCTACCTTCAGCAGTTCTGTCTCGCCAATCGGGACTGCCAAAAGTCGGCGCTGCTGATTGCCAGAGCTAGGAGCGGTTCCGAAAAGTGCCTCTCCCGGATCGCAACTGAACAGATAACGGCGAGTTCCTTCTACAACGCCATTTTCAACCGTGACGGCAAACAACGCTACAGTGCCAGATTGAACCACCAAAACGGTCTGTGGTTCATCCAGCAGTATTGGCTCATTGCCTTTAATGCTGCA
>DATNQR010000512.1:0-6326 GCA_036703905.1 Thermosynechococcaceae cyanobacterium | reverse complement strand
TCGAAATCGAGTTCCCGCACTCGATCGGGCTGGGTTTCCAGAACTGGGATCGAGAAGGCAAAGATGCTGCCCTGTCCGGGTTCGCTCTCAACCCAGATCCGCCCGTTGTGATACTCGACAATTTGCTTGCAGATCGGTAGTCCTAGGCCTGTGCCTTTGGGTTTGTCAGTCAGGGTGTCGCCCACTTGTTTGAATTTCTCGAACACTTTGGGCTGATCTTCTGGGGCAATGCCCATACCTGTGTCGATCACCCGCAGGACGATCGCCCCTCCCTCCTGGCGAACGCGGCAAGTGACGCAGCCTTGATCGGTGAACTTGACTGCGTTAGAGAGCAGATTAATCACGACTTGAATTAAGCGATCGCTGTCGCCCTCGATCGCGGGTAGGTCTGGTTCCAGGTCTTTGACCACGGGGATTTGCTTGGCTTGGAACAGGGCATTGGTGGCGGCGATCGCCCGATTTATCACGTCCTCAATTTGCAGAGGCTCCATGCGCCAGTCCACCTTGCCCGCTTCCATCTTGGCGATGTCCAGCACGTCGTTGATCAGCGAGGTCAGGCGTTGCCCTTCTGAAACAATAATGTCCAGGTTGTCGTTGATCTGGCGCGTGGCGCGGCCCAGCTTTTTGTCGGACTGAGGCAAGGCGGGAGCCACCACCTCATCAAAGCGTTTTTTGATCAGCTTGGCGAAGCCCAGAACCGAGGTTAGAGGCGTGCGGAGTTCGTGGGAAACGGTGGAGATAAAATCAGTCTTCATTTGATCCACCACGCGCTCGGCGGTGATATCGCGGATCAGCACGACGGTGGCAATCGGTGTGTTTTGGTTGGTGGACTTGGCCACACTGGTGGCTACAGCTTTACCGATGCGATCGTCTGCCAGGGCAATGTCTGCGGTTAGCACTTCCTGGGGTTTTGTTTGAGTTTGAGCAATCAGCTCGCTCAGGCCTTGACTCAACAGGCGGCTATTGCCCGTTACCTGGCTCTGCACCCCAAACAACTCTGCCAGCGCTGGGTTGTGGCGGGTGATTGTGCCGTCCGTATCCGTCACCAGCAGCCCGTCGGCCAGGTTGTCGATGATGGCGCTCAGGTAGGCCAGCGTGTCCTGTAGCTCTGCTCCAGTTTCCTGAAGCTGGCGATTGAGTCGGGCTTCGTGTTCCGCTCGATTGCGCATTTCCTCAAACAGGCGAATCTGGCGCAGGGTCAATAGCGCCGCCACCAGCAGTAGCGCTCCCACAACGCAGGCCAGCAGGTTGAGGGCATCCAGTTGGCGCTCCAGATTGGCGCGGGGAATCACCAAGGCGATCGACCACTCCGCCTGAGCTAAAGGCGCGTAGGCTACATAGACCCACTGCCCATCCAGTTGAATGAGTTGTACGCCCTGCTGGTGAGCCACCATTGATCGAGCAATGTCAGCTAGTGCCGTGTTTTCTGACTTCAGAAAGCTGTTGATCCCGGTTAATAAAGCCTGATTGGGATGGGCGATCGGCACTCCAGATGAATCGAGGGCAAAGGCATAGCTGCCCGTTCCCACTTGCGTTTTCTCCACAGCTTGAGTCACCTGGGCAACGGGAATGTTGCCCGACAGGCAGCCGATGACGCTGGGTTTTTCGTCAGGGCCCGCGGGAATGTTCAAGTTCTCCAGCGCTTGGATGCGGATGCGGCGACGATCATCCGGCAGCTTGGCGTAGTTAGCGGGAGGAAACGACCAAATTGGCGCAGCGATGTTGATCTGGCGCTTGCCCGTGGTGCGGGAGATGATCATATCCGACACGTTGGCCTCGCCCTTGAGGGCTTTGCGAAAATACGGGCGATCGCTCAAATTCAGCCCAGTCGCAAAGCCCGTGCGCGTGGTGTAGTAGGAACCATCGGTCTTGACCCAGACGAACAGCCAGTAATCGCTGAGACGGTCTTGCTCCAGTTGCAGATAAGGTTCAGCAGTGGCCCACTCAGTTGATCGCACGGCTGAGTGATTCGCCATCACCTGCACCTCTGCCAACCGAGCTGCCAGCCAGGTATCCACCTCCTGCCCCGACTGGCTCACCTCCGCCAGCGCATTGATTCTTAGCCTGTCCAGCACCAAATTTCGCACAATCCAATAGCTACCGATCGCTACGATTCCTACAGATGCGATCGCTCCTCCACTCAGCAGCAATGAGGCTAAGCTACGGGAAGATTTGCGGCGCGGGGCAGTAGGCTTTTGCCAGGGCAAGATCATAGGATCAGTAAGGAGACGAGAGTTTAAGGAGATGAGAGTTTAAGAATTAGTGCGGGGATCGATCGCGGAGCAGAGCCGCGAATTCCCCGACCTTAGCACTTGCTTGGCCGCCCAAAGCAACCCAAATACGCCTAGCAGCGCCATACCCACTAGGCTGCTGTGAACGGGCGAGTAGAAAAAATTCCCGGACGCAAATACGATCAGCAGCACCATGATCGAGAACGGAAACGACAGAGCCAGCAGTGCCGTCGCAAAATCTACATCGAAAAATGACGTTTCGCTCTTGGATGGGGAACGCTGATTGATCACTGTGGCGTGGAGCAGCGGCCAAAGGCTGCACGAGGCTTGCGGCAACGACACAAACAGCGCGATCGCTTCGACCGATTCAGGTTTGAGCAGAGCGATCGCCGCTGCGCTGATCAGAAATCCTACTCCAGCCCTGGCCACCAGCACCAGCATCAGCGTTCCGAGCTGGAGCTTTTTCAAGTTGAGTGATAGGCCCACGTAGACCAGAATCAAGGGCGTGGAACACAGGGCCAGCTTTTGAATACAGTCCACCACTGCCAACGGCAGATCTTTTGTGCCGATGCCCAAACTTGCCAGCAGCAGTCCCAGGACGATCGCGCCATTCACAGGCTCGGTGATTAAAAACCGGCCGATCGTCTTCAGTTGAGCCAGCCCAAACCCTCGTCGGTTGGCACTTTCCAGAATTGCTCCCTCTGGCTTAAACCAATCCGTCTCGCGCTGACACCAGTACATCGCCAGCGCATACAGCCCCACCAGCACAAACAGCTTGTTGCCCATATCCGCCAGCGCCACCCAGGCCAGCCCCGATCGCCCCAGAAATTGCTCAATGAATGGGTAAACCGTCAATCCGGGAGCCAGGGAAGGAAACAGCAGCATCAACGATCGCGCCTTTGCAGTCTGGTGCGATCGCCACAGCAGTTTGGCCAGCACCACCCCAACCAGCATCAAACTCAGGTTCACCCCCAAAGCAAACGACGGCAGCAACACCAGGTTTAGATGAGTGTCAATGTCAACGGTGGACAGGAAAATCGTTGCGGGCAAAGCCACAGTCAAGATCAGCGTCCGCAGAGTGCTGACAGCAGCAGCATCTGCCAACTTCCGTTTGAGTCCGTAACCAATCACAATCAGGAGAATTAAGGCGATCGCCTTTGAGAGAACCGATTGGGGCATAGTTCCACGACCAAGAACGGCGGAAGATTGGACGCTCAGTGCTCCGTCTGAAATCATCCTCATCCGTAAAACAACTTAAAGATGAGTATCCAGCCGATGCTCTACTTGCCACCCTTCAAAGAAGAGTGCCCAAAAACCGGACGACGCTCACGAAAACACAGTAACTACAAGGGCTAGCAGCTTTATCTTTGCAAAAGCTTCACAGTGCGATGAACGATTCAGTGCAGTGAACGATTTCTGGGAACGCCTTAACTACTGCCCTAATTCGCGTCACGCTCACCCCGCTGCTTGATTCACCCCCGCCGCCGTCTTGACACTTTGACTATCAGGCAGGCTTCGGGAGGACTGAGAGGAAGTAGGTGTACACCGGCTGCCACGGGGAAAGTCTCCCGTCCATGCCCGCTAACGGCAACCTTCGCACAGTAGATAGAAAATGGCGTTGGGGATGTCCCACAACTCGATGCTGCGGCGACGACCGCGGGTTTAGCTGCGGGAATCAAGTCGTTGAGCATCTCACATCAGCAGCGACGGTCAATACAGTTCTTCACAGGATGTAGATTCCGTGAAGTTCTCGTGAAGTTCACGTGAAGCTCTCGTGAAGTTCACGTGAAGCTCCCGTGAAGGTGTAGGTAATAACACGCGTTACCCAGAAGAAATCGGTACCGTAGCCATTAGTATTCCTTGAACCAAGGAATACAACTATTACCTGAGAGGAGCTCTTACAATGACTCGATTTCTTCCCTCGCTTGCGACAGTGGCGACTGGACTAACGCTAGGTGCGAGTGTGCTGTCAGCAGGGGCTGCTCAAGCCTTTAGTTTTTATGACTTCAATATTCAGTGGGCGGACACCACAACCACCACGGGTTGGGTTCAAGTGGATGATACGCCGGATATCCAATTCTCACAGCCTGACAACAGTTCTCAGGAGCAAACCTGGACTTTAAGCAGCTTGCTGGATGCCAGCTTCACGCATGAGGGCACCCCCTATGGAAAATCTGACATCACTAATGTGTCTTTGGTGCGGGCTGCTTTTCAAGCCGACGTTTTGCAACAGAGGTTCGGCACTCTCTCCAACACCATAGGGCTATCTTTTGACAACCAGTTTTTCGGTGCTACTGACTACGGTGCTGATGGTAGCCCAGCCATTGAAACCGACTACGCTGACAAATTCAACGCAGTCGCGTCTACGGATGAAACAATTTCAGTCAGCCTCACAGAGCGTCCAGCGGCAGCGGTGCCTGAACCCACGACCATGGCAGGACTAGCACTCGCTGGGGCTGGAATGGCAGCAGTTCGCCGTAGGCAACAGCGCAAGACTGCTGCTTAAGCAACAAGACGCGATCGTGTTACATGAGTCAGCCCTGACACGATCGATGTAAAAACACCCACTCGCTACCCTTAGTGAACAACTAGGAGTAGCGAGTGGCTTTTTATTGCCTTTTGCTGCTGATGAGCATCACCCCTCATTCACCAGCAGCGACAGAAGAATGATGAGTGGCTTATCTTCTCTAAAACAGGGAGATCTGAATCATTAGCTACCAATAGTAAAACTCATCAAAGACGCTTCTAAATATTGGTTTAAAGGGAAACCGTGCCGCCTGCGATGGAGTCTTAGTTTAAGAGATAAACTGAATTTTTCAGTGTGCCTTGTCAGTATGCCGTGACTGTTAGAAAGCCAGAGCCAGCAGCCATGCCCAGCCAATCACAACTTCCTCTAGAACTAGCAGTCAGGCGCTACGAAGCGGCGATCGCGGTGCTGCGGGAAGCGGCAGACGAAGTTACTGAGTCACAGGTTCGAGAAGTTCTTACTTCTCGCAATTTGGTTCAGACGGCCTTGGATACTAAACCTCACCGAAGTTTGGCGCAGAGGCTGCGATCGCTGCGATCGGGATGGCTTAAGCCGTGGGGTTCTGCTGCCAGAATACGGCGATACTGGCTTGAGCAAATCAGCGCTTTGGATAACCAGGTGCGGCAACTGAAGCCAGAAGATTGGCAGATTTTACTGCTCCGGCCTCCAGAGCGGCGGGAGTGGCTGCAACGGTTCAACCCTCCCGATTGGCGCGATCGCTTCGATTGGGTCTGGCAGGCGACTTCGCTCCTTTGCTTGACGATCTCCCTCAGCTTGCTCACGCCTCTAGTGTCGAGGTTTTGGGAAGGTGGGCCAGATCAAGGCATCGTGGCGATCATTTTCCCCAGTGTGGTGGCCCTGATGACAGGCGGTGGCGCACTCACCAAAACTGGGCGGCACGTTATGGAGAAAATCCTCACCAGCCTGGGGTTGCCGAAGTATTGGTGGGATGAAGTGATTTGCCTGCTGGCGGCGTTGCTGGCTCTGTCAATTATCTGCACCTGGTATCTACTGCCAGTGATCTCGATGGTTTACACGGCTCAAGGCGACGACGCTAAAGCAGCAGGGCAAAGCATTATGGCAGTTCGGCGGTACGATCGTGCCATCAATCTCGACCCCAACAACGCAGAGGCTCACTACAAGCTGGCCACCCTCTACCGCAACTCTCCGCCCCAGTTTGCCGAGGCGACTACCCAGTACGAACTGGCCGTGCAGAACCCCGCCCTCAAGCCAGAGTTTGCATTGGATGCCCACAACTCTCTGATGCGGTTTGCCCTACGCAAGCGCGAGTTTGACCAGGCAGAAACCTGGCTACGTCTTTGCCAAACTCAGCTTGCGCCTCCACTCAAGCAGCAGTGCGCCACCGAAGACCTTGCCCAGGCTTACCTCAAGGAGCAGAAGTACACTGAGGCATCGGCGCTGCTGCTGTCCGATCGTCAGCTCAACGGCAGCTTTCAGCAGTACGGACTAGAGCGACACTATCGCTTGCTGACTCAGCTAGGGCAAGCGTTTCTAGAGCAAAAGCTGCCGGCGGCAGCCGAGGAAACGCTGCGGCAAGCTACTGGCTT
>DATNQR010000511.1:0-2982 GCA_036703905.1 Thermosynechococcaceae cyanobacterium | reverse complement strand
ATGTCTCAAATCTTGATTCTGCCGCTCCCTGAAGTGCAAAACTGAAACACTTAGCTTCTCACAGCAACGAAGTTGCAAGGCTTTCAGATATTAAGCAATATTTCGCCACCAGTATCAAAAGCTGGGAAGAGCCCAAATATCCTGAAACTCGACATTTGTCCACACTGATGGCAATAGCTAGGTCAGCGATCGCGGTGTCTTCTGATTCACTAGAACGATCGTCTACTCCTTAAAGCCCCGACTCAAACCACTGGAGGAGCAGACTGATGGATCGGAATTTCAATGACAAATTTCGCCCCCTGCCCTGGTGTTGAGTGGCAAACCAACCGCCCCCCATGTTTCTCAGTAATAATTTGGTAACTAATCGAGAGTCCCAAGCCTGTACCCTTGCCCACTTCCTTCGTGGTGAAAAACGGATTGAATAAGCGGCTTCGCACCGTTTCTGCAATGCCCGGACCATTATCAGAAATTGTTATCTGGACTCCACCCTCACCTGTCACCTCTGTATGAAGCCACAACGTATTGGGATTCGCCACAATCTCCTCAAACGACTTGCTCTGATTCGACTCCTCAAACGCATCGATCGCGTTACTGAGAATGTTCATAAAGACTTGATTGAGCTGTCCGGCATAACATTCCACCAGCGGTAAGTGACCATAGTCCGTAATCACCTGAATTTCGGGTCGTTCGGCCCGTGCCTTAAAGCGGTGCCGTAGAATCACCAACGTATTATCAATCCCCTCGTGAATATCTACTGCCTTGAACTCCGCTTCATCCAGCCGCGAGAAGTTGCGTAACGACAGCACAATTTCGCGGATGCGTTCTGTTCCCACCTTCATCGACTGCAACATCTTGACCAGATCCGTCATCAAAAACGCCAAATCTGCTTCCTCCACTGCCTCCTGCAACTCCTGGGGTGGATTAGGGTAATAGCTTTGATAGCGTTGCAGCAGACCGACGAGTTCCTGCGTGTACTCATCCACGTGGCTCAAATTCCCGTGAATGAAATTGACTGGGTTATTAATTTCATGCGCGACCCCAGCCACCATTTGTCCCAATGCCGACATCTTCTCGCTTTGCACCATCTGCGTCTGCGTCTGGTGCAACTCTTCGAGCGTGGTTTGCAGTTGGCGATTGTTTTGGCTCAGTTCGTGGGTGCGTTCTTCCACCCGGTACTCTAACTCGGCGTTGCTTTCTTCCAGAGCCGTGAACGAGTCGCGCAGTTGTCCTGCCATTTCGTTGAAGGAGAGGGATAAACTGCTGAGTTCTTGAATCCCTTTGGCTTCTACCCGCTGGTCGAGGTCGCCAGCGGCGATCGCCAGCGTCGCGGCACTGAGACGAAGGATCGGACGCGTAATCCAGCGCGAGGTATAGAAGCCGAGGATGGTGGCACCCGCCAGGGCTGCTAAACAAAGGAGCAGGGTAGTGCGCGTGTTGGCGTTGATTTGAGCCATGAACGCGCTTTCGGGTACGCTGACGACTACCAACCAATCCAAGCCGTACTGGTCGCGCCAGGGAGCAACCCGCACATAATGGGGTTCGCCCTGAAAATCAAACTGCAATTCTGCGTTTGCGAGGGTGCCGAACCCGTTGAAGCGTTGCTGCAGTTGCTGGGCAACGGCTTGTATGGTGGGGTCAGGGCTGTCGATCACGTTTAACCGCTGAATGTCATCTTTAACCACTTTGAAGGGTTGGGCTTTGCCAGAATTGGCAATCAAGGTGCCGTTACGCTCCACGATAAACACGCGCCCAGAGGGATTGACTTCTAATTTTTTTAAGAACTCACTCAGCTCCAAGAGATGGATATCGACGGCGACTATGCCCAGTAAGCGCTGCTGCGCATCGTAAATGGGGCGACCGGCTGAGGCACCAATATAAGGATAATTGGGATAGTTGAAGGCGAAAATGCGTGACCAGAGAGGCTTGCGTGCGTTCACTGGCTCGGTGTACCAGGGTTCGGCGAGTTGGTTCCAGTCAAAAGTCGCCACAACCTGGGTGCGGTTTCCCTGCTGATCGGTCGCATAGCTGGCAACCTTATAAGGTGGCTTGCCATCCCATTCATCAATGACGACGGTTTTGCCGCCGTAGCGTGCAGCACCGCCGCCTTCGCCTGTACTCAAGCCAAAGCCGATAAAGCTGATGTCATACGCTTGCATCTGATGCCAAAAATACTTGTTAATAGTTGGTCGATCGCGCACGTTCAGCAAACCCATCTGAATGGCATCTGCGTTCATCTGGTTCAATTTATGCGGAATCGACAAATAAGACGTTAGATGTTGATTCACCGAACTGCTCGTGCGTGCCATCAATTGGTCTGATAGTTCGTTGACCGCTTGCTGCCCATTTCGGAGTGAGAGGTAGCCCACCAACCCAACTGCTCCAAAGATTTGCAGCACAAACGGTACGATGAGCACAAATTGCAGCGGGAGTCCTTGAAGCTTATGAGAGGGGAACGCCTTCATGAGGTATTTTTTGTATAAAGATTAGTTAACTTTAAGGTTCCCGCTTCTCTTCTGGTTATCTCACTAGTATTGCTGACCCTCAACAGTTATTTTGCTGAACGACCCCCTCTGCCCCCTCAGCTAGAAACTGAACTGCACCCGCAGGTTGCCTACATAAAGATTGGGATTGCTGCCAAAGTTATTGGGGTTGAAAATGGCGTAGAAAGCAGGAACGAGCGCCAGACGATCGTTTAATGGGTAGTAATACGAGGCTTCCAGTTCATAAATCGTGCCCCCGTCCCCTCCACCAGAGACAAAATATTGGCGACCCTTGACAATATCCATCGGTGCCACAAACGTAATCGTTCCCAGTGCTCCTTTCTTGCCCAGATCAGGGAAGGCGACACCGACTTGAAACGACTGTACATTCACAGCCTGGTCGATCGGCTTCAGGTTGGTATTGCCATAGCTGTAGCGCCCAAACACGCCAAAGCCAGGGGTCTTCGACGATTTTGATTGGGCGGCGATTCCGCCGTGCGTT
>DATNQR010000510.1:0-4117 GCA_036703905.1 Thermosynechococcaceae cyanobacterium | reverse complement strand
AGGAACAGAAAATTCTTTACTGGTTCGCCATTCACCGAGAGCCGGTGGCGATCGCAGAGATTCGTGAAAACATTATCGGCGCGGTCTCACAACAAACTGTTCCCCAACAAGTAAATTCACTGCTCCGGCGATCGCTACTCGAAAAAACAGATGGACTATTTTTCTTGCAGCCTGTTGTGATGGAATATGTCACAGAACGGTTGATCCAACAGGTCTGCACAGAATTTACAACCCGACAGCTTGATGTATGGCAAAGTCATTCATTGATTCGAGTACAGGCGAAAGACTATATCAGAGAAATGCAACTGCGATTGATTTTGTAACCTGTGATGGAGTGGCTTTTATCGTCTTACCGAAATCTGTCAGAAGTTGAAAATAGAGCAAGGCTACTCCTGACACAACAACGGTCAGAATATGGAGCAGGATATGCGGCAGGGAATTTGATCAACCTGCTGGTGCAGCTTAAAGTAGATTTGCAGGGTTCCGATTTTTCTGAACTTGTAGTGCGGCAAGCCGACCTGCGGCAGATTAATTTGGTAGGGGTCAATTTTCAAAATGCTGATTTATCAACATCCCTGTTTTCAGAAACTTTGGGAGTGCCAACATCGGTTGATATTAGCCCAGATGGCCAAGTTTTTGCCGTAGGCGATATCAATGGTTTTGTGTATTTGTGGAATGTTGTATCCCATCAACTCATTGCGACGCTTGAAGGACATCGCGGTGGAGTTTGGGCGGTCGTCGCCTTTAGTCCCGATAGCACAACACTGGCGAGTGGTGGTAATGATGCGACGGTACGGTTGTGGAATGTGCAAAGTGGTCAGTGTTTGTGGATTTCGACAGGGCATACGAGTCGAATTTGGTCTTTAAGCTTTAGCGCTAATCATCAATGGCTAGCCAGTGGTAGTGATGATCAGACCGCAAGAGTGTGGAATTTGCAGGGTGACTGCTTGCACGTTTTGAAAGGACACACCAAAAACGTTTATTCCGTTCACTTCTCACCCAACTATCCAACTTTAGCCAGCGGCAGCAACGATACCTCGATTCGGATTTGGGATGTTGAGACTGGAAAATGCCTAAATGTGCTGCAAGGACACTCTTCCGGTGTTTGCTGCGTGCGCTACAGTCCGAATGGTCAACGGTTGGCAAGTGGCGACCTTGATGGCTGCATTCAACTATGGAGCCATCCGCTTGATGCTAAAACTCATTCGTTTAATCCTGAATTATCGCTGCGGGGGCATACCAATTGGGTTC
This sequence comes from Thermosynechococcaceae cyanobacterium, assembly GCA_036703905.1. Lineage (GTDB taxonomy): Bacteria > Cyanobacteriota > Cyanobacteriia > Leptolyngbyales > Leptolyngbyaceae > DATNQR01. The sequence continues at coordinate 2,866 of DATNQR010000510.1, read as the reverse complement.
GGAACATTGTCTTTAGTTCAGAGGGTGACACTTTAGTCAGCAGCAGTGATGATGGCACCCTTCGGCTTTGGCATGTCCAAGACGGATACTGTACGAATATTCTGGGCGAGCAGACGGTTTCTGCTCTGGCGATCGCCATCAGTACTGATGGTCAGGTCTTGATCAGCGCCAACCAGGATCGAACCGTGCGGCTGTGGCAGATGCCGAGTGGGCAAAGCCTCAAAACGTTAAGCGGCTATACCTATGGAGAACATACCTTAACTTTTAGTCCTGTCATTACGGCAGATCAGCATCAGAATGATTCTGCCACAGCGGGAACCGAGTCGTCGAGTCAACTACTTGCCAGTAGTAGTAGCCAAACTGGAACGATTCACTTATGGCAGTGGCACGTTGATCGCGATCCACTCAATTCGCCTCCCTGGAAAACCATCTCCAGAGAAAACAGTCAGATCTCAAATTTAAGCTTTAGCTCGGATGGTCAAAACATCGCTACCAACGGGGAAGATGGCTCCGTTTTTCTATGGGATGTGCAAACCGGACAGGGCGATCGCTGGATTGCTCATGATGCTCCTGTATTAGCGGTATGCTTTAGCCCCGTTGGGCAAGCCCTGGCAAGCAGCAGCCGTGACCGAACAATGCGTCTGTGGGATGTACAAACTCACCAATGCTTACACGTGCTACAGGGTCATCAGAGCAGCATGCGGGCGATCGCTTTTGATCCCCAGGGTCAAACTCTGGCAAGTGGCAGTTATGACCAAACGATTCGGCTATGGGACGTGCAGACCGGGGAGTGCCTACGGGTGCTAGAAGGACACAAGGGCGGGGTATATACGCTAGCCTTCCATCCCACCGAGCCGATTTTAGCAAGCGGCAGCTTTGACCAAACTATCCGGTTGTGGGATGTGCAAAGCGGAGCCTGCCTAAGAACATTACAGGGGCATACCAGCATCGTGTTTACCCTTGCTATTAGCCCTGATAGTCAAACTATTGCCAGTGGCAGTGATGACCAAACCGTTCGCCTTTGGAATCTGAAGACGGGGGAATGCCTTCATGTGATGGATGGACACGCCAGTTGGATTGCATCCGTTGTCTTCAGCCCCGACGGTCAAATTCTATTGAGTGGGAGTTTTGATCGCACCATAAAACTGTGGGATGTCGCGACAGGACGCTGTATCAAAACGGTGAAGGGCGATCGTCTCTACGAAGGCATGAATATTCGAGGCGCAACAGGCTTGACGACGGCTCAAAAAACAACACTAAGAGCATTAGGAGCCATTTCACATTAGGTTCTCCCGTGCTTACCGCAGCTTGCAGAAGAGCGATCGCTTGCGGCACAGCAAGACTGATCACCTTGACTCAGGACTGAATTTGCAGATCTTGAGTGGTGGAATGTAGAGCCATCCTACAAACTGAACCTATGCTGAAACGTAATCGCTATCCATTAATCGCATTTAACTTAACGGAAGCCACAGAGCTTGAAAAACTTGCTCCGTAGAAATTTGAGAGCAGAGAGCTAATTGAGATTTTAGAGATAAAGCGCCTAAAAGCGACAGAAGTTAACCGAAACAGCGAAGCAAAGCACCCGTTAATACAGAGAACTAAGAAAAACGCCCACTTCCAGACAAAGAGGGGAATCGAGGCGTTACAGAGCCAGAACGTAGAGCCAGTCTGAGATAGCGGCAAAATCGCTCCTGATTCTGTAAATAGAGTCTAACAGAAAGTACAAAAGTACAAGAAGGCGCGATCAATCAAATTGCCACAGAACCAAACTGAAAAAGGCTTCTGGTGGTCGGAAAGTGGAGTTGATCGCAGCAGCCCATACGGGTATACATAGGGAGGAGAGAACGATCGCGGACTTCAGTGGCTGTGATCGTGGTTCCCGGTGCCTACGATTGCTTCCTAGTAATCACGGTGCGTAGAGAAAGAAGCAGAGCCGGGATCTCTATGGGATAAATAGAGGTGATCGCTAGTTCTGGCTTTGCTGTGCGGCTTGTCTGACCGCTTCCGCTTCAACCTGAAGCTCTTGGGCGATTTGGTCGATCGAGAGTCCAGCATTTAGCAGCAGAGGCACAGTTCGCGCCAGCATGAGTTGAAGTCCTGCTCAATGCCCTCTTGTCTACCTTTTTCGATCGTCTCGCGTTCCCACTCCTCATAAGCAGGCTGAAGCGTGTCGATCAATTCCCGGTCATCCTTCGAGAGCTTCTGGCGCGTCTTCATGGTAAGTTGCAACTTAGCGAGGTGGTAGAGACAGACCTTGCGAAACGACTCAGCCGTCGAAAGCGCCAAGAGTTCAGCAATCGCCTGATTCTGAACCGCGCCCCGCCCCAAGAGTCTTAGCACCAGTGTATCAAGGGTCACGGGAAGCTGATGAATCACCACAATTGCTGTCCGCAGCGACTCTGGTAAAACGTAAACTCCTTTTCCCCACTGTTGCGTTTGCCGTGCCCCAAATCCCTCCAGCACCGCCTCTGAAACCGTCGGCGAAAGAATCCAGAGATGCGGTAGAACAACCTGCTTCGCCGGAATCTGATTCTGCTTTGCTTCCCGGCGCTGGTGCAGCCCCACCTCGATCGCACGACCGAGACAAACTTGAACCTCCACCGTTGAGACCGGATTTCTGTAAGGTTCAATCAAACAGAACTGCTCCACCATGCGACCGAGCAGCCCTAACCCCTGGAGAGAACTGATCTTATCTGGATCAGGTTGAAAGAGAATATCGACCTCCTTAACCTCACTAGAGAGCGTGTAGCCCTGCTGGACAGCACCGCCATCGGGCAGTAGCCCCCCCAGCAAGTTCTTCGAGAACTGGTCAAAGAGCAATCGAGTCATGCAGCCACAGGCGTGAGTGAGAGAATTTTACCCTAGT
>DATNQR010000509.1:0-8618 GCA_036703905.1 Thermosynechococcaceae cyanobacterium | reverse complement strand
CACTGCCTTTCGGATTCCAGGCACACCGTTTCGCTTCGGTTGGGATCCGATCGTTGGGTTAGTTCCAGGACTGGGAGACGTGATCAATACAGGATTTTCGGTCTACGTGATTTTTCTGGCGGCGCGATTCAGACTGCCCCGTAATGTGCTGGGCTGGATGGTGTTTAACGTCACCCTAGAGGCAATCCTTGGTACGGTTCCTCTAATTGGCGATGCCTTTGATGCCTACTACAAATCCAATATTCGCAATTTGGCGTTGCTGGAGCAACATCTGCAAGCCACTGCGCCAGAACTGGAAGCTGCTGATCCTCAAAACCTTGCCAGCGTCGGTTCGCCCAATTCTTGAGCCAGCACAAAGGATTTTCTGCAACAAGAGAATGAGGATGGATTGGGCCTTGAACTTAGGGTCTGCCCCAGCCTAGTGAGTCACAGTACAGTGGAATTGCAGCGGCCGTAGACCGGAATCTAAACGATGGATCGATTGAACTTGAAAGTGTTTCAGCAGTTTTGGACGATCGCTAAATCCTACTGGGTAGGCGAGGAGAAATGGCGGGCCAGGGGGTTGCTGCTGGGCGTGGTGCTGTTTTTGGTAGCCTATACCAGTCTGAGCGTCCTGCTGAACAACAAGCGGGGCGTGTTGATTTCAGCCCTGTCTGCCAAGGACGAGCCACGCTTCTGGCAAACCGTGATGGTGTTTCTGGCGGTGCTAGTTCTTTACGCGCCCATACTGGCAGGCTACCGTTACGTGCGCGATCGCCTCAGCTTGCAGTGGCGGCAGTGGCTCACCCAACGCTTTGTGGATGCCTATTTTCGCGATCGGGCTTACTACGCCCTTAACGCCGCCCCAGAAATTGACAACCCTGACCAGCGCATCGCTGAGGATGTCCGCAGCTTCACTCAGGAATCCCTCACCTTTTTGATGGCGCTGGTAGAGGCAGTGCTAACGGTTGTAGCCTTCAGCAGTGTGCTGTGGGGTATTTCTCAACCGCTGGTGTTTTTTCTGGTGATCTATGCCCTAGTGGGAACGCTGGTGACGACTTTTGTGTTCGGCCAACCTTTGGTGCGGCTGAACTTTGAGCAACTCAAGAAAGAAGCCGACCTGCGATTTAGTCTGGTGCGGATTCGGGAAAACGCTGAGGCGATCGCCTTCTATGGAGGTGAGGAGCAGGAATCGAGCCAGGTCAAACAGCGATTCCAAGCGGTGTTCGAGAACGTTAAGCGGCTGCTAGTGTGGGAGTTAGGCTTAAATGGGCTGACCAACGCCTATGAATTTATTCCTTTTATTTTGCCAGCCCTAGTGGTGGCTCCGGCCATCTTTGCTGGCGAGATGGAAGTGGGTAAAATCACTGAGGCTCAGGGAGCGTTTGTGCGGGTGTTTTTCTCGCTGAATCTGGTGGTGGCCCGCTTCCAGGCTTTGACGACCTTCGGAGCTGGCATCAGCCGCCTGTATTCCTTTGCAGAGTTTCTGGAACAGGCAGCCAAATCTAACGAGGTACAGCCAAGGATCGCCACTGTTGAGGCCGATCGCCTAGCCGTGGAACACCTAACCTTGGAAACGCCTAACCATCAGCGCACTTTAATTAGTGATCTCTCGGTGGAGATTCCCAGGGGTCAGGGCTTGCTGGTCATGGGACCAAGCGGCTGCGGCAAGAGTTCACTGCTGCGAGCGATCGCGGGCCTGTGGAGTGCAGGCACAGGCACGATCGTTCGTCCGTCCTCTGACCAGATTTTGTTCTTGCCCCAGCGTCCTTATATGGTGATGGGTACTCTGCGCGACCAAGTGCGCTATCCCCAGCCCGACCTAGAAGTGGAGGACGATCGCTTGCAGCAGGTCTTGGAATGGGTGAACCTGGCGGATCTGGCGGAACGGATGGGCGGGTTTGAGGCGGAGCAAGACTGGGGTAATGTTCTGTCTTTAGGAGAGCAGCAGCGCCTTACCTTTGCCCGTCTGTTGCTGCACAAGCCCAACTACGCCATTCTGGACGAAGCCACCAGCGCTTTGGATCTGGACAATGAAACACGGTTGTACCACCACTTACAGGCGATCGGCACCACGTTTCTCAGCGTCGGTCATCACGCCTCTCTAGACATTTATCATCAGCAGGTGTTGAAGCTCCAAGACAAGGGCTGGGAGATTAAGCCGATTCTGGCTCCTGCTGAAGTTCAGGCGATCGTCGATCCTTCCGCCTGAAGCGGGTCTAGCGAAATGGAAAGCATCAAGGTCATCGGATAAACCTAGGACTTACTCTGATGACCCCTGTATCCAATTAGCGACCGCCTACAGTGATCGAATCCACTTTGATATGGGGCTGACCCACGGTGACGTAGACACTGCCACTGACAGAACCGCAGAATCCGGCCGCCAGATCCAGATCGTTAGAGGACATGGAAATTTTCTGCATAATCTCAGTGGCATCGCCGATCAGGGTTGCGCCCTTGAGCGGCTTGGTGATTTTGCCGTTTTCAATCAGGTAAGCTTCGTCCACGCCGAAGTTAAATTGACCCGTTGCACCAACGCTACCACCACCCATCTTTTTGCAGTAGATGCCTTTGTCGATCGACGCGAAAATATCTTCCACAGAGAAATCACCGGGGGCAATGTAGGTATTCCGCATCCGGGAAGCAGCGGCGTAAGTGTAGCTCTGGCGGCGGCCGCTGCCCGTGCGAGGGTGCCCCGTGCGAACTGAACCCGCGCGATCGGCGATGAAGTTTTTCAGGATGCCTTTCTCGATCAGCAGGGTGCGCTGGGCGGGCATTCCTTCGTCGTCCATATCGATCGTCCCGAAAGCGTCGCTGGTCAGACCTTCATCCCAAGCGGTCAGGTTCTCGTGGGCGATCTTCTCGCCTTTTTTGTCGATGAACGGCGTAGTGCGTTTCTCAATCTGGGTAGTCTCCAGCAAGTGGCCGCAAGCCTCGTGGAAAATTACGCCACCGAATTTGTTGGCCATGACGATCGGATAGGTTCCCGACTCAACATAATCGGCGTAGAGCATTTTGCCAGCCGATTCTGCTACGCTCTCGGCGGTGGCGCTGTAATCCCAATCGCGGAGGAAGGCGGGGTTGCTCGTATCTCCCACGCGCTCGTGGATGGAAGAACGGTTAGCTCCATCAGCGCACAGGAGGCTATAGCCGACGGATTGGGTCAGGCGAATATCTCGCGCAAATGTGCCATCGCTGGAGGCCACCAGTACTTCTTGCCAGTCGCGGAAGTAGAGGGCGCGGCGGGACTGGACATGAGCCGCCTTCTGCTGCAATTGGGTGTTGGCAGCCAGCAGCACTTCGCCCATTTCTCGCATGGAGCTACAGTCTGCTAGCCAGGATTCTTTGCCCCGCAGTACGGCGTAGTCCCGCAGGGGTTCCAGGTTAATCTCCGGCACGAACGCGCCCGGAGACGGCAACTGCAAGCCCAGAATGGAAAGTCCCTTTTCCAGCGCCGTCTTCAGGCCCGCAAAGGTGAGATCGTTGGTGCTGACGTAGCAATCGGCCTGTCCCCGAAAAACGCGCACCCCTGAACCCGTGGAGAGCCTAGGCGAAATGCTGGTGATGGAGTCGTCTTCGGCCATGCAGCTAATGTAATTGACTCGCTCCAGAAAGAACTCGACAAAATCGGCTCCAGCAGCCCGCCCCAGCCCCAGCAGAGTAGATAGGGGAGCGGCCCAAGTGTCGTCAAACTGGCTGAGGGTGGCACTGTAGTGCAGGGTGGGCACTTGGCTCGATCGAAGGAGGGGAGTGGCAATCATGTTAGGTTTTGGCTGAGATCGCAAAGGGGACAGGTCAAAGGATTGACTAGAGGAGTTACCGGTCTTCGCGCTACTCGGACTGACTATGAGTAACCCCTGAAACTCTATTCTAGAAGCATGGGAAAACCTTTGTCAGGGAATCGGTAAGCCAACCAGACAAAAAGAATTTCCAAAAGGCAGCGATTCCTGCATTCCGCCAAAAGGGGAGTGCTCCTGCCTGGCCCAATCACGGTAGGATTGTTCTGACTTGACCTGAAGGGGTCAAGCGTCTCGTCGTTGTTTCTCCGAATGCTTATGAAGCGCGTTCTTGTTCGGCTAGTCGCTCTAGTTCTGGTTCTGCTCATGAGTTGGGGCCACACCTCAGCCGCCCTGGCCGCAGACAGTTTGTCTGGGGAATACAAGCAAGATACTTTGTCAGTGCTGGAAACTCTAAAGACAGCGCTCAACCTACCGATCGACGCACCAGAGCGCGGCCCAGCCCAAGCAGAAGCGCGGAAATTAATCAACGATTTCACGGCCCGCTATCGCCGCAACGGCTCGGTGGCCAAGCTAAGTTCCTACACCACTATGCGAACGGCGCTGAATTCCCTGGCTGGTCACTACAGTTCTTATCCCAACCGGCCTGTGCCTAAGAAGCTGAAGGATCGCTTGGAACTGGAGTTTGGTCAGGTGGCGACGGCAATCAATCGCGGCAATTAAGCCCGTCGAATTTGGGTTCCGCCACCAGAATTGCTTCCTTTACCCTTCGCCTGAATCTAGAGGTCTGAATCTAGAGGACGAAGGGTTTTGACTTTCAAGTTCTAATTGTTCTTGGAGCAAAGTGAGTCGATTCTGTCCGATCGCTGGATAATTGGAAAATTATGCAGGACAAAGAGAACGCACTATGACAGGCAACGTCAACCCCGCCGCCACTGGCCCCGCCGGAGAACAGCGCCGCAGCAAGTATGCCCGCACACCCACTGAGTATGCAGTGCATCTATTGATCCAGGGCGGTCATCGAGAAGAAGTTCGCTTTTCGACAATTCAGGAGTTTCAGAAGTGGTACAGTAGCGAACTTGTGCCAAAATCCAACTCCCAGGATTTCATCACCGTGCCGATCAAGAACATTCAGGGAGAATATATGGTTTTGCGACCGTCTAGTGTTCTAGGAATTCGTGTGGAGCCAGTGTTTAGCTCCAGCGTGGAACGTTACTAGATAGATTCATCTCCCTTACCTCATGCTGAAAAAACCCTCGATCGCCCTCTGGATGGCGGTTGCAATTCTGACTGCTACCGCTACTCCGGCTCTAACTCAGACCAATGCTACCGCTACTCCGGCTCTGACTCAGACCAAACCGACTGATCCCCGTCCGAAGCCGCCAGCCCTCGCCTTCACCAAAATCTTGACTCCGATTCCTATTCCCGCAGGAATTGGAGTTGACGATCAACTTTGGGGCCCCACTGACGATCGACAGGCTCTGGTGCGGTCGATCGACCACAGCCTGCGCTATCTGCAAACCCCCCGCGCCGCCGAAATTTATCGGAAATATCCCGTAGCGGGAGTGACGCGCGATCGAGTGCAGCGCAGCCTGACGCGGTTTCGCCAACTGGTGCTGACTGCTCGATCGTCCCAGGCGCTCCAGGCGGCAGTGGAGAAGGAGTTTGTCTTTTTCCAGGCCGCCGGCCGGGATAACCGAGGCACAGTGCAGTTCACGGGCTACTACGAGCCAATACACGAAGCCAGCCGCGTCCCCACTGCCGAGTTTCGCTATCCCTTGTTTCGGCCGCCGGCCAATTTGTCGCGCTGGCAGCAGCCCCACCCCACTAGAGCACAGCTTGAAGGCCGGAACGGATTGCAGTTCGATCGCACTTCTTTGAAAGGGTTGCCTTTGGTATGGCTGCGCGATCGTCTGGATGCCTATCTTGTGCAGGTGCAGGGTTCCGCCAAGCTCAAGCTCACCGACGGCAGCATCATGACAGTTGGTACGGCAGGCTACACGAATTATCCCTACACCAGCATCGGCAAGGAGTTGCTGAAGTCCGGCAAGTTCAAGTCATCTATGACCATGGAGACGATGATTCGCTACTTCAAAGAAAACCCAGCCGAGATGGATGTGTACCTACCGCGCAACCAGCGATTCATTTTCTTTAGGGAAACGAACGGCGCACCCGCCACGGGCAGCCTCAATGTTCCGGTGACGGCGGAGCGATCGATCGCTACGGACAAATCTTTGTTTCCCCCTGGAGCGCTGGCCTTGATCCAGACTCGCCTGCCCTACGAAACCTCCACCAAGCAGATCCAGCCACTCCAGGTGAGCCGCTATGTGCTGGATCAGGATACGGGCAGCGCCATCAAGGGAGCAGGTCGGGTAGATGTCTATATTGGAACAGGTAAGGTGGCGGGCGATCGGGCAGGTCAGGTTAATGCCACGGGACAGCTCTACTATCTGCTGCTGAAGCGCTGACGGAAAATGGCTGAAGGCAGAGGCGGGGACTCCAATCTGGTGGGAGTGTGGGCTTTCGCGATCGCTGGGAAATTCCTGTGCGTTTTGCGAAAAAGCGTGTATAACCTGATCTCAATCCTGCTTATCTACTTCCTCCGAAGCAATTGAGGCTTATGCGTCACTCCTCCACAGTGGAACCCTCGCGCCCAACGACAGCCAATGGGACAGGCTCTCCTCACCCGGTTCTCAGCACTGCCTTGGGCACTCTGGACATTCAACTTGAAGCAGAATTAGCCCGGTATCGACGATCGAAAACTGGCGCCAGAGTGGCCCGATCGACCAAAGGACAATCGCCCCGCCCCCTGGATCTGATTGCTGTTTCTGCCCGCAGCGTTCCCTCGGACTCGCCAGCCGCCGCTTCTACTTCGGAGATGGTAGTAGCAACGGGAGCCGCAACGGGAACCGCTAGCAATCTTGCAGCCACTTCGTCTGAACTGCTGCGATCGGCTCAAGCCCCAGAGACAGACCTGGCGGAATCAGAAGTTGAATTGGATGATTACCTAGCTTCCTCGGAAGAACTCCTTAGAAGCCTCTCGGAAGAAGAAGCAAAAGTCCAGGCAGAGCGGGGATTTATGCGGAGCTTAGTGACTCCGTTGGGCGTTGGTTCTATGCTGCTGTTGCTGCTTTCCAGCGCCATGTTTGGCTACGTGGTGACTAATCCCACTAGCCTCAGTGGTTTATTCGCGTCGCGCAACGAGCCAGCTCAGCCCAGCCCCGATTTAGGGGCGATCGTTCCTGATGCTAGCGGTGGAGTCAGGTCAGCCGCGCCCCAGCCAAACTTAGCTAACAAAGAATTCAAAGATCTGAACTTGAACACTCTAGGAACTTTGAAGTCTGGTGCGACATCTCGCCCGATCGCGGCTCCCAGCGCCAGCCCCAAACAGCCCCAAACCCCACCCGTTGCGGCCTCAACTCCTGCTCCTCAAGGAAGCCAGAGTTTGCCTCTCATCCCAGTTCCGCCACGCCAATCTGAGCTAGCGCCTGATCCGGCTCCCCAAACTTATCAACCGGAGCCGGTGCGAGACACCACTCCGGCTCCTCCTGTCCCTGAGCGAGAAGCTCCAGCTCCTCAGCCTGCACCACCCAGCGCCGATTCTGAAGCCTATCGCTACAAAGTGGTGGCTCCTTATGACGGCGATCGCAGTTTGGAGAACACGAAAAAAATTGTCCCTGATGCATTTGTCACCAATGCGGCAGGCAAAGCCGAAACTCAGGTTGGCGCACACTCCAGTGCCGCAGATGCAGAGATGCAGGCGCAGGAACTCCGCAGGCAGGGCGTTCAAGCAGAAGTTCAAAAGCGTTGAAAGCAAAAGCGTTGAAAGCACTGAGCTAGGAGGGTAGTATTGAGGGAAGCCTCGAAACTCGGAGCGCCTCATGGGACTGTTTGATCGAATTTGGCGAGTGATTCGTGCCAACTTGAATAGCTTGATTAGCCAGGCAGAAGACCCAGAAAAGATTCTGGAGCAAACTGTTCTGGATATGCAGGAAGACTTGTTCCAGTTGCGGCAGGCGGTGGCTCAGGCGATCGCCACTCAGAAGCGCACAGAGCGCCAATGCTCCCAGGCCCAGTCCACTGCTGATGAATGGTTTCGTCGTGCTCAACTCGCTCTAGAAAAAGGCGATGAAGAGCTGGCGCGGGAAGCCCTGACTCGCCGCAAATCTTACCAGGACACAGCCGAGGCAATGCGATCGCAGCTAGACCAGCAAAAAGTTGTAGTGGATCAACTGCGACAAAACATGATGAAGCTGGAGAGCAAAATTTCCGAAGCCAAAACCAAGAAGGATCTGTACATTGCCCGGGCCCGATCAGCCAAAGCTTCCCAACAGATCAACGAGATGATGGAGCGCACCAATCCCGCTGGCGCAATGCAAGCCTTCGGGCGCATGGAAGAGAAAGTCCTGCAAATGGAGGCCCAAGCGGAAGCGGTGGCAGAGCTAGGTGTGGATGACCTAGAAAAACGATTTGCTTCCCTGGGCGAAGCAGATGAAGTGGAATCTGAGTTAGCAGCGCTGAAATCGCAAATGGGTACATCTGACGCTGCCCAACTTCCCTCCAGTTTGCCCTCGGAAGATCCAGAGTTGAGGCGACTGCGATCGCAAATCAACGATTCCTAGTTCGCTGCGGGCGGCTTGGTAGCTGACTTTCTAAGTACTCCTGACAAGCTCAGTACACAAGTACTATAATAAGGACAGACGATCGCGCTTTGGCTAATGGGGGCGATCGTTTTCCTTTCCTACTTGTGCATGGATACTGTGCAGCCATGAATACTCACCCAGTTTTGCTCAAGCTTGCGAAGCAGGGAGATGCACGGGCGATCGCGGCGTTGATGAATGATGCCCTACGAGAGCAGGAAGTGTGGGTGAAGGCAACCCGAGACGATCGCTGCCTTCAGGT
>DATNQR010000508.1:0-14304 GCA_036703905.1 Thermosynechococcaceae cyanobacterium | reverse complement strand
CTAAGGGCTGGCGCACAGACATCTACCGCGAAGTTGCAAAAGAGATGGGAATTCCTTGCCCCACCGAGGATTACAAAATCGAGCCTCCAGAGGTCTTCATCGACAAAAAAGGCTTTGACCCCAGCGATCCCGTGGGCTACCTCAAAAGCTTCGAGATTCGCGCCGATCGACCTGTTCCCTTCTACATGAGCTAGGGAAATTGGGAGACAAAACTCATTCACTCATCCTCCACTCCAGAAAGCACCATGACTGAATCCACCCTACAAACTACAAATACTAACGGCGGCCAGCCGCAAGCAACGGGATTCCTGACGATCGAAAACCTTTCAAAGGCCTATCCCACGCCAGACGGTGGCCAGTTCGTCGTGCTGGACAACATCCACCTCACCGTGCAGGAAAACGAGTTTGTGTCGCTGATTGGGCACTCTGGCTGCGGCAAATCTACCCTGCTAAAAATCGTGGCGGGTCTGGAAAAAGCCACCACTGGACTCGTGACCCTGGAAGGGCGAGAAATTCGTAAGCCGGGCAGCGATCGCATGATGGTGTTCCAGCAATATTCGCTGCTGCCTTGGCTAACGGTGCGGGAGAATATCCGGCTGGCGGTGGATGAAGTGCTGGAAAACGTGCCCCGCAACGAAAAGGCCAGAATTGTCAGCGAACATCTAGCCATGGTGAAGCTGACGGCTGCGGCGAACAAATACCCCGACGAGATTTCCGGTGGCATGAAGCAACGAGTCGGCATCGCGCGGGCGTTGGCGATTCGGCCCAAGCTGCTGCTGATGGATGAGCCATTTGGGGCGCTGGATGCTTTGACCCGTGGTAAATTGCAGCGTCAGGTGCTTGACATCTGGGAGAGCAATCGACAGGCAGTGATGATGGTAACGCACGATGTAGATGAGGCATTGTATATGTCCGATCGCATCGTCATGCTAACTAGCGGCCCCAGCGCCCAAATTGGCGAAATTCTGGAGGTTCCCTTTGATCACCCCCGCGATCGTGCTGCCCTGCGAGAAGACCCCCGCTACTACGAACTTCGCAACCACGCCCTGAAGTTCCTCGACCAACACTTCGGCTCAGACGATTAGCACATCAGTGGGAAGTACTCCAGTTAGCTCGACTCCCGGCCTTCCCTTACCGCCAGCTACGGCGGTAAGGTTTTGAGTAGCGTCCTCAGCGTTCCGATCGGGGACGTATATACGAGGAGACTTGGCGGCGATTCTAGCTACCAACCCCGCATTGCCACGGCTGGACTGACAGCGAACGAGGCTACGGAAGGTTCTATGAACGCTAGGATCGAAGCGGCCCCGCAATAGAACTTCTATGCCCCTACCGACTGTGATCCTGCCAGGATACCTAGCTAGCGCGATCGACTACCGCCCTCTGGAACAAGCGCTCAACGAGCGCAGCATTCCCACCGTGACTGTGCCTTTGCGCTGGCAAGATTGGGTTCCGACGATCGGTGGGCGATCGGTCACACCGATTTTGCAGAGGATCGATGCCACGGTGCAGCAAGTGTTGGCGCAGCACGGCACAGGCAAGGTGAACTTGGTTGGGCACTCGGCAGGAGGCTGGCTGGCGCGGATCTACCTCGGCGAGTTGCCCTATTGTGTACACCCGATCGACACGCTTGACTCTCTCTGGAACGCCCGCCTGCACGTCCACACCTTACTAACTCTGGGCACACCTCACACCAGTCAAGAACGCTGGACACGCAAGAATCTAGAGTTCGTTAACCTGTCCTATCCGGGCGCGTTCTACCCCGACGTGCGCTATGTCTGCGTGGCTGGCAAGGCGGTGTTTGGCGATCGCTGGCGCAGTTGGCTGGCCTATAGCAGCTACCAACTCACCTGCGGCCGCGGCGACTGCTGGGGCGATGGCATCACACCGATCGAGTCTGCTCACCTGAAGGGAGCCGAAAACCTGACCCTGGAAGGCGCAACCCATTCTCCCAAAAGCGGTCGATCGTGGTACGGCTCTCCTTCCCTCCTAGAAAAGTGGGTGCAGCACCTAGATGATGCGTGACACCGAATTGATTGTAGGAGAGGCGATCAATATAACGACAAGGTCTGAGAAATCCTCTGCATAAGTAAGTTCTGATTCACACTTTCGTAGGTTTAGGGGACTCCACACTGCCGCAAGGCTTAAAACACCTAGCCAGAGATGCTAGACGACTTACTTTTTTGGTTTCCACTTATCTTGGAGGTATGAAAGATTCTGTTAATCAGTTTTAATGATGAGTGAACGATCGCGAATCTAATTTGCTTAAGCTCTTACTTCTAAAAAGCAGAAAGGTGAAATGTGGAATCTCAAGCAGTTCAAAAGCAAGTTGGTGTTCTAGATGGCATTATTTCCTATGCTGAAGGTGGACTGAGGGCGAACTCTGTTCCCGTCCTGTTTCTACACGGCTGGGGAATTTCAGCCAAACCTTATCAGGAAGTTCTGAATCTGTTGATGCAGCAAAACTGGGTAATTGCACCGGATCTGCCCAGCTTCGCCCGATCGTCCTTTCCCGTTTCTCTAAGCCAGTATGACGATTATGCGAGGATTCTACTGGATTTTCTAAAGGAACTGCGGCTAGAAAAAGTCTCTCTAGTCGGGCATTCCCTCGGTGGGGGCATTGCAATTGCCCTGGCTACGATCGCACCGGAGAAAGTGCAGAGTCTGATTCTCGTCGATTCCACAGGAATTCCCATTGGTTCAGTTCCAGAAGTGCTGTTCCGCCGAGCAATCGAGATGCCTTTGCAAATCTCCCTACCTAAGCTGAACTTGCAGCTGGTAGAAATTCCCCAAGCATTTCTACCGAACATAATCTTCAACTTCCAGAACGTAGTTCAGGGGCTACTGCTGTCTCTGGAGGGGGACTTGCGCTCAAGATTGCCGCAAATTCAAGCGCCCTGTTTGCTGCTGTGGTCAAGGAAAGATATGACTACTCCTCTCAGCGTGGCGGAGGAATTTGCTCGCCTGATTCCCAACGCTAAATTGACGATCGTAGAGGAGGGCTACCACGAATGGAACCTGCTTTATCCAGCAGAATTTGTCGCGATCGTGGATGATTTTCTCCGCAGTGCTGGCGCGTGAACTACTCTGCTTACTTCATTCCTGGAAGTAAACCGCTACTGAGTTTCTTGAGCGCATAAGCCGCAATATCTCCATAGCGCATCTGGCCACACAGGATTTTGCTGATGCGATCGGTGGCAGATGGACGCTTAATTCCCATCTGGTAAGCCAGTCCCGGAACGCGGTAGAACAGGGCCGCCAGCCGTTGGGCCCAGATCATGTCCGCTCCCCACTCTTCCTGAATTATTTGGCTGTAGCCTGCCAGCGCCTCAACATTACCCGCCAGAGCTTGATCGATCGCCTCGGCCGCTTTGACTCCTGTAAGGATCGACGGACGAATGCCTTCTGGGATCAGTGGATCACACACGCAGGCCGCATCGCCCACCAGCAGAGCGTTACGAGTATGAAGCTTCTGGTTGCCATCCCACAAGTTGAGGGGATGGAAGAAAACCTGGCTTGTGTCAGCCGAAATGCCCAACTGAGATTTGAGATCGGTAAGCGATCGATCCAGTTCTCTCGGCTCACTGCCGCGAAACGAAGCTACACCGAGGGCATAACCTTCCGACTTGGGAAAGCTCCAGATCGTGCCGTTCTTGACCATGCCAAACTCAAACTGAGCATAGGATTGATTTACGGTAGATGACTTGATCTCCAAAGTTGCACCCATACGCTGCTTGGCGGGCTTGAAACCGAGGCGCTGGCGAGTTGATCCTGTCGCGCCATCGGCAGCGATCAGGTAGCGGGCTGTGAGCAGCCCGTCTGCTGTGTGCACTTGCCAGTGATCGCGCTTGAAGTCAATGCCCGTTGCCTCTGTTCCATCCCGCAACTCTGCACCTTGATGTTGGGCTTGCTGCACCAAAAACTGATCGAACGTGGTGCGCTCCACCATCCAGATCGGCTCTGGAGTCATGACTTTCACATCCACTGGGTCATCCAGTTTCCAGGTGTAGCGGATGTTGTCTACTTTGAGGGCGATCGCGGGAGACAGATCAAAGTCAAACCACTGGGCGATCGCAGGCGAAACTGCCCCAGTACAGCACTTGTAGCGCGGCAGTTTTGCCTGCTCCAGAATCAACACTGAGCGGCCACGCTTGGCTAAATGGTAAGCTGCACTGGCCCCAGCTGGCCCGGCTCCAATCACAATACAGTCAATCATGTTTGCTATTCTCCTTCAGATTGGTTGTAAGGGAAAGCGTTGGGCAGGAAAGGCCGGTAACTATTCTTGTGGCTCAGTTCGTAGAATTCACGGAGTGCAAAGCTGGGCGTGACTCTTAGGATCAGCCTATGGATGTTGGATTGACGATCGTCTCCCCACACCCTCAATTTGCACAGGACACCTGCCTGAGGAAACCCATAATGACCTGGGAACTTTGCCTTCAATACTCCAACGGACGAATCCGAGCCTTACATACCTTCCAGAGCCGCGAAGCCGCTCTCAAGCAGATTGACATAATCTACGCAGAAGGCTACCCGATGCACGTCGCTTACGTGGTTCGCCCCGCCGAGTTTCAGGGTACGGCAGACACGATCGCGCCAAAGTTCCGGTTAGCGTAGAGCGGACTGATTTCTCAAACCGTTGTAATGTCCTTTTCTTTCTCTGCCAGAAGCGCCTCAACTCTGGCGATGTACTTGTCGGTAAGCTTCTGGATTTTGTCCTGAGTGTCTCTAGCTTCGTCTTCTGGGAGCTCCCCGGCTTTTTCTTGCTTTCGCACTGCATCCACGCTATCCCGCCGGATGTTGCGAATGGCGACTTTGCCTTCTTCTGCAAACTTGGCTGCCAGCTTGACCAGCTCTTTGCGACGATCGGCGGTCAAAGGCGGAATGTTGAGCCGGATCAGCACGCCGTCGTTGTTCGGAGTCAAACCAACATCCGAGAGGGAGATGGCTTTCTCGATCGCATTAAGACTAGAGCGATCAAAGGGCTGAATCGTAATGGTGCTGGCATCTGGTGTGCTGATGTTGGCTAGAGATTTGATCGGTGTGGGCGAACCGTAGTATTCCACCGTGATGCGATCAAGCAGCGACGGATTGGCCCGCCCCGTGCGAATGGTATTGAACGATCGTTGAGTCGAGTCAACGGTCTTCGTCATGTTGTCTTCAACGTCAGCTAATTTCACAAGAACCTCCCACAAGCGTTCCGATTTGCTCTCCCATAACGGCTCGACGAATGTTGCCCTTAACACCCAGGTCGAACACGATTAGAGGAATATTGTTGTCCTTACATAAGGATATGGCCGTCGTGTCCATGACCCGTAGGTCTTGGGTGAGAATGTGGCTGTAGGTGAGGGTACTGTAGCGTCGAGCCTGGGGATTTACGTGGGGGTCGGAGTCATAGATCCCATCTACTTTGGTGGCTTTGAACAGTACGTCTGCGCCAATCTCGGCGGCCCGCAGGGCAGCAGTGGTGTCAGTAGTGAAGAACGGATTGCCCGACCCCGCCCCAAATACAACCACACGGCGTTTCTCTAGGTGACGAATAGCACGGCGGCGAATGTAGGGTTCAGCTACTTCCTGCATCGCGATCGCGGTCTGTACTCGCGTTGGCACACCGATTTGCTCTAGAGAGTCTTGCAGGGTCATGGCGTTCATGACCGTAGCGATCATGCCGATATAGTCTGCGGTCGCCCGATCCATCCCGGCCGCCGCACCCCTCACGCCCCGGAAGATGTTGCCGCCGCCAACGACGATCGCCACCTGTACACCACTGGTCACGATGTCTGCCACTTCTTGGGCAATATCTTGAACGATGGTCGGATCAATTCCGTAGGACAGATCGCCCATGAGGGCTTCCCCGCTTATTTTTAGCAAAACTCGCTGGTAGGTTAGTCCCATGCAGTGACCATCTTGTATATTGCAATTTGTTTCCCACTAAAGATACTGCCTGGACGATCGCTTCGTCCAGCTTGTCCAAGCGAGAAGATCGAGGCAAAGCCGCAGCATCCTACCTGAGATGACTATCAATCAGCTACCCAGGCAAAACTGTGGGAATCTGGTCTAGTCTCTAGCTCGGTTTGGCCCATACAATAGAGAGCGATCGAGAACCTTGCCACCCTCTTCCCTCATGCTGCTGAAGTCCACCACCCGCCATATCCACATTTTCACCGCCACGGTCGAGAACGACGAGTTCATACCCAACGAAAAAGTTTTAACCCTGGACGTTGACCCTGACAATGAATTGATCTGGAGTGAAGAAGCGCTGCAAATGGTCTATCGCAAGTTTGATGAACTTGTAGAGTCGTTCAACGGTGCTGACTTGACCGAGTATAATCTCCGGCGCATTGGATCAGATTTGGAGCATTTTGTGCGATCGCTCCTTCAGAAGGGCGAGGTGTCTTACAACTTGAACAGCCGAGTTTTGAACTACAGCTTGGGCCTGCCGCAGATTGTGCCGCAGGAATCAAAGTAGAAGCAGGAATCAGAGCCGAAAGGTTACGATTCGTAAATTTCCTTCAGAGGAGAGATCGCAGGCGATCGACTCTGAAAAGCGCCTCCCTAAGCGAATCTAGAGGCTTTTGAGTGGTGAGTTCTACCGAATTTCTCAACCATCCAGAGGCAGATTTGCTAACTTCCAGGGTCGAAACTTCAACATTTTTAACGCAATCTCTCAGCAAATCGATCTAACGTAACGATCTAGACGGCTTTTCGCAGTTCGGAACACAGATACACTAGCAACTCAACGTTACGTTGGAAGATTTAGCATGAGCAGTAATTTAGCAGCGAAGTTGCGTGAGGGAACTAAGAAGTCTCACAGCATGGCGGAAAATACAGGCTTTGTGTCCTGTTTCTTGAAAGGAACCGTTGAGAAAAATTCTTACCGGAAGCTGGTGTCCAACCTCTATTTCGTCTACTCCGCGATGGAAGAAGAAATGGAGCGGCTTCAGCAGCATCCCGTGGTTTCGGGCATCTACTTTCCCGAACTCAACCGCAAAACTGCTCTAGAGCAAGACCTTCACTACTATTACGGCCCCAACTGGCGTGAGCAAATTGCTCCCTCGGCTTCGGCCCAAGAGTATATCGATCGCCTGCGGGAAGTTGCTAGCAGTGCCCCCGAACTGCTGGTGGCGCACTCCTACACTCGCTATCTGGGAGATCTTTCGGGCGGGCAGATTCTCAAGGGCATTGCTCAGCGAGGCATGAACCTTTCCGAAGGCGAGGGCACGAACTTCTACGAGTTCAAAACCATCGCCGATGAAAAGGCGTTCAAGAAGCAATATCGCGCTGCAATGGACGAACTACCCGTGGATGAAGCCACAGCAGACCGAATTGTTCAGGAAGCCAACGACGCTTTCGGGCTGAACATGAAGATGTTCAAAGAACTAGAAGGTAGTTTGATCAGAGCGATCGGCATCATGCTATTCAATTCCCTCACCCGTCGCCGCAACCGGGGCAGCACCGAACTGGCCACGGCGGAATAGGGTGACAGCGTAAGATTCAGGAAATTGAAGGCTGCTTGGCTTTGGAACCTGAAAAAAGTGAATCCTGGGAACGAGTTGGCTGAGTAGGTTAACTTGTTTCCAGGATTTTTGCTGGTTGGAGCTTGGGCGATCGATGAAATTTCTGGGAATTGATCTGGGTTGGAGTTCTGGAGCCAGTGGGCTGTGCTGTCTGGAATGGCAGGACGATCGCTTAGTGCTGCTGGATTTGCAGTGCCAGACTGCTACTCCAGATATCCTGAGCTGGATTGATCGCTGGATTACCTCAACAGAGGCCAGTGGGATCGCAGTAGACGCGCCAACGCTGATTCCTAACGCAACGGGGATGCGCCTGTGCGATCGACTCACCCACCAGCACTTTGGCCGCTACCACGCGGGCAGCTATCCAGCTAATCTTGGTTCTGCCTTCGCCAGTCGCACCGTAGAGTTTGGGCGCAGTTTGGAAGCACGGGGATTTGCTCATGCGCCAGAGATGCAGCCGCGCCAGCCTGGACGGTTTCAGATTGAGGTGTTTCCCCATCCCGCTACGATTTATCTCTTTGGTCTGATCCAAATCCTCAAATATAAGAAAGGCAAACTGGCAGACCGCCGATCCCACCTCGATCGTCTGCGTCAGCACATTCTCAACATCCTGCCGACCCTAGAGCCTGCCCTTGCGCCCGTGATGTTACCAGATTTGCCCCAGAAAGGAACCGCTCTCAAGGCGATCGAGGATCAGCTCGACAGCTTGCTCTGTGCCTACATTGCTGCCCACTGGTGGTACTGGGGCGAGGAGCGAAACTGGGTGCTAGGCGATCGAACTACAGGCTATATTATTGTGCCTGGGCGACCAGAGATAGAGAAGAAAGGAGCATAATCGAGCCATTCACCTTAGCTTCCATTGGGTCAGTTCTATCAGTCCTGCAATGGTAAGTTTTGTTAAAAAATATGTATAAGCTTTGCAGCTTTAACTAAGAGAATCTCACAATCAGGGACGATGGTAGCTAGGTTCCATTGCTCGATCATTCTCAGCAAGTAGCTCAAATCCAGACAGCAAATACTACTTGCGCGTTCCTGTTTCAATAGCTTGGTTGATTATTAAAGCGATCGAGCAAGCAAGCTAATGGGACTTACACCCTTGAAACACCAGAAGCCAACCTCAGAAGCATCTGCCTGTCTGAGGTCAGTGACATTGAGCCTTATCTCTATCCTTCCCATCCGTCGATACGAATTTCAGGAGCAGTTGCAATGAGCGGCTTTTTCAATTTCCTTAAAAATTTATTCTCAAGTCTTTTCAGCTTCCTTCGTCCCGGTTCTAAGAAGATAGAAGCCAGTTCTAAGAATGTGGAAGTCAGCCCGAAGAAGATAGAAGCCAGTCCGAAGAAGCCTAAGCCGGCTAAGCGCTCCTCTGGATATTTTCTGGAGCTGGATCAGGCCCAAGGAGTCGGCAGTACTCCGGCAAAACCTGCGGAGGAGCCTGCGATATCCCCCCAGACCGCCCAGCCTGCGGTAGCAGTCACCCAACTCTCAGCAGAAGCAAAGCCAGCAAAAGTAGAAGCTCCTGCCCCTACTAAAGCCGAAGCAAAACCTGACCCCGCAGCGGTTGCTCAGGCACTGAATCTACCTCAGCCCACCGTGACAAACTTTGCAACAACTTACATGAACACCGGAAACGGAGCAGGGGGTCGTCGTCGTCCGGGAGCAAACATGAGTTCTTACTTGGATATGGCTAAGCAGATGAGAACTTCAGACTAAACTGACCTCAGCCTGAATTACTAAAAAGCCGCTGAAGTCAATTTAACTTCAGCGGCTTTTTATTTTTAAATTTCAGCCAGAACACATTTGAGTCGATCGAATCGATCTTGCAAGGCTAGCGATCGCGGCTTAGTAAGCTTGGCGCTGATTGATCGCTTCATAGTGCTTCGCCACGACCCAGAAGGCATGAATTACACCAGGAACCCAGCCCAAGAAGGTCAGACCTAGATTGATCAAGAAAGCAGGGCCGATACCTTGAGTCAGAAACACAGCTAGAGGCGGCAGCAGAATCGACAGGAGAAATTTTGCGATTTTCATAGGAGTTCCCTAACTTTTTTTGAAGCTGAATGTATGACTATTGTGCAAAATTCAGTCAGTTTCTAGCCTCTCTCTTAGGAATCAAAGGATGCAGTACTTTGTTCTCCCTTCGGAGGAACAACATAGAAAAATCGCAGAGCGATAGGAGAAACAAAGCGCTTAAGATAGAATCTGGACAGAAAGGATCTCCCAACTCCCTTAAAAAGGCGGCTTTTGAGGTTTCCCTCTTTCTCGGAAAAGCTAGGGGATCAGG
The DNA here is from genome assembly GCA_036703905.1 of Thermosynechococcaceae cyanobacterium. Classification (GTDB taxonomy): domain Bacteria; phylum Cyanobacteriota; class Cyanobacteriia; order Leptolyngbyales; family Leptolyngbyaceae; genus DATNQR01. The sequence goes on along the minus strand of DATNQR010000508.1, from coordinate 4,509 downwards.
GTTTCAACTCGCAGGCGGGTCAGTCCTGTTAGAGCGATAGCCTCGTAGATTAGGACGAGGTGCAGGGGTTTCACCCTAAGCTGTCTGTCTACAGCTACCTTCTTTCTGCAACCTAATCAATTTTCACCCGATCGTTTTCTATAGGGAATCTGCTTTGTCGATCGTCCGCGTCCGGGAACACGTCAATCCCCTGAGCCGAAAATACCAGACCCCAGCCTCTGTCCCGGACTGGCAGAAGATTTACGCTTCGCCAGTCCAGCCGTTGCATCTAGATATTGGCTGCGGTCGCGGACGGTTTTTGCTGCAAATGGCGCAACTGCAACCGGAATGGAACTTTCTGGGCTTAGAGATTCGAGAACCGTTAGTGCAGCAGGCCAGCGATCGCCGCGAAGAATTGGGTCTAACCAACCTGGCTTACCTATTCTGCAATGTCAACAATTCCCTGCGATCGCTGCTGACTTCCTTTCCGACTGGTACATTGCAGCAAGTGACAATTCAGTTCCCCGATCCGTGGTTTAAGCGGAAGCACCAGAAGCGGCGAGTTGTGCAGGCGGCAGTAGTGGCAGACGTGGCGGAGTTTCTAGCAGAGAACGGCACAGTGTTTCTTCAGTCGGATGTGGAAGAAGTTGTGGCGGAAATGCGCGATCGTTTCGATGCTCATCCGGCTTTTGTCCGAGAAACTTCAGGCTGGCTGCCCACCAATCCGCTTCCTATACCCACAGAGCGAGAAGCTTCGACCCTAGAGCGGGGCGAACCTGTGTACCGCACTTTATTCCGCAGAGTGGACTGAACTGTTCGCCTCAAGGCAGCAAAAGATCAGAATCTTCAGACTCTGATCGATTGTCCATTGCGATCGACCACTCAGAAAAGTTATCGAGTTCTGGAGCTGTCTCCAAGCGCTGCACTCGAACCTGATGTAGCCGTGGCCCTTCCGTTGAGACGATCGTGAACTCCCAATCTTGATAGGCCAAAGCTTCCCCTGGCTGAGGAATTTTCTGAAATTGGAACAACAGGAAGCCGCCCAGAGTTTGGTAATCATCAGCTTGGAGCAAATCTAAACCCAGCAACTCGTTGACTTCTTCCAAAGCCACCTGCGCCTGCACCAGAAAACTCTGATCCTCCAGAATTTGCACCGTCGGCTCCTCTAGCGGAAACGACTCCACTGGATCGCCCAAAATCTCCGTAATCAAGTCCTGTACCGTGGCTAGGCCCGCCGTGCCGCCAAACTCATCCACCACAATCACCATCGGCTGTCGCGACCGCTGCATTAACGGCAGCAGTTCACTCAATAGCAAGGTTTCCGGCACAAACCGAGCCGGACGAACCCAAGGTGCGATCGAACTATCCATCGTCAGCACCCCCTGCACTAAGGGATCAGCCAACTCCCGGAAGTGAATCACGCCGCGAATGTCGTCTAGGGATTCCCCCATCACCGGATAGCGCGAGTGCCCAGACTGGGCCACTTCCTCCAGTAGAGTGCGAAAGGTAGCCGCCTCGGCGATCGCCGTGACGCTGGTGCGGGGAATCATCACCATTCCCACCGCTACACTGCCGAACTCAAAGACATTTCTGAGCAGTTGCCGCTCTTCCTCCTCCAGCCCGGTGGACTCGGTAGACACGGCAATCATGCGCTGGAGTTCCTCAGAAGTTACCTGGTTTTGCCAGCCCTGCTGAAGACGGATGCCCAATCGCCCTAGCAGTAGTCGAGTGGACTGATTCAGAATCCAGATGAATGGAGTGAAGCAGCGAGTGATCGCCAAGCTGGGAACACTCAAAAATCTGGCCAACTGCTCCGAGTAGCGCAGGGCTACCGCTTTCGGACAAAGTTCCCCTAGAACAATTTGCAGGTAGGCCAACAGCAGAAAGGTGAGGGGAACCGCGAGGGAATGGGCGATCGTCACCGCGTTTTGTAGCGGTAGCTGGCGGATGCCTCTGGCCAGCAGCACCGACATTGCGGTTTCCCCAATCCACCCCAAAGCCAGACTGGATAGGGTAATGCCAATCTGCATAGCCGACAGCAGCCGATCTAGACTGGATTGGAGATCCTGCACAGTTCTAGCCTGGATATCCCCCGCATCGGCGAGTTGGTTGATCCGCGATCGCCGCACAGACACGATGGAAAACTCAGCCGTCACGAAAAATGCGTTGATGGCAATTAGCAGCAAAACTGCGAGTAGCCGCAGCAAAATCTCTGACCAGGTGAAATACATATGTTGAAGGCAACCCCATTAGGCATCTCCCTGACTATCTCATAGGCTGACTATCTCACAGTCTCATAGGTTAGGACGGGATGCAGGGGTAGAAACCCTGGCGGTGGCATTGCCCCACACCTCCTTCAAACCCAATGGCCTCAGCTGTCTGTCTACAGCCATACCTCACCGCCTGACTGGCTCATAGCAGGAGAAGAGCGAACGCATAGGAAGAGAGCGATCGCAATCTAAGCCGTCAGGCCATCCAGTTAGCGGGCAGGCAGGGGAATGGTGGGCACTTCTAGCTGAACCTTCTGCTCTGGGTAGTCGGTCAAGCTGAGAGAAAGTGAAGTGACTTTCTCTAGGGGAGCCGCTGGGACGCTGATGGAACCTGCGAACGCCTCACCCGAAGCGGGCAACTCTGCTGGTAGGCCGTCGGTACGAGCACTGAGCGATCGTCCTTGCTCATCCTCTACGTTCAGGAAGCTGTAAAGAAACCGGACAGATTGACTGCCCGTGTTGCGGAGGCTGACTTTCAGCACCATTGAGTCACCTTGCTTCCCCACCGAACTCACCTCTAGCACCACACCCTGACTTTTGCTTGTCATGGGAAAACTTGCTTTCGCGGCAACTGGCTTGGGGCTAGGGGCAGGAGCTGGGCTAGGCTTGGCGGCTCCAGTCTCTCCCATCCGAGCTTTGACGTTTGCAATTATAGTCTCTTCCTTCAAAATCACTGCTTCTTCCCGCCGGGGAGCCGAGCCTTTTCGGTTCGCTAGGTTGTTGCCAGGGCGGGTATCCGGTTGGGTGATGCCCTTCAGGGCCTCGCGCCCCACAACCATGCCCCAAGAAGCGCTGACCACGCCTGCACCTGCCATCAGCGTCAGAAGCGCAAAAGTTAAGACAACAGTGGAGTTGAGTTTCATGGTCAGACAAGAGACGATCGCGAGGACGAGTCCAGGATAGGCGATCGAGCCACTTTTAGGTCAAATTCTCAGAAGTTCATTTGAGAATTGAATCTTTGGCTGCTCAAAAACCTTTGACCTTTCAGAGAAACTGAGGATCTAGCTCTTCAATCATGACTCCTCACCTGCCGCTAGCTCACCTGTCGCTAAAGATTGACCTGGGTGCAGCACTTCTCCATAGCAGATTGAAGATCCGTGGTGAGGCGTTGAGCATTGGTTTTGCAGGAGCCAGACAAATAGTCAGCGACGCGCAGAGGCGTTCCAATCTGGATTTTGACAGAACTTCGCCAAGGCACAGTAGGGTGACTGTAGGTGGTGCAGATGGGAACAACTTGCACCCCCAGCCCTGCTTGGCTCAACTCCGCCTGCACTGACAGACGCGCCAGCCCTGGCTTGAGCGGTTGAACTGCAAGCTCGCGGAAGATGTTTCCCTCTGGAAAAATCACCAGCATTTCGCCCTGGCGCAGCAGATCAACCCCATGACGCAGGCTAGCGATCGCCGGATGCTTAGTGTTGATGGGGAAGCCGCCCATGCGTCGGATAAACCAGCCCTGCAAGCCCTCCATCTCGTCTGCCGAAACCATGAACCGCAGATTGCGCCCAGTAATGTCCCGGCCTGCTGCATAAGGAGCCATGAACGCATCCCACCGCGATCGATGGGTGGGAGCTAGAATCACCGGGCCAGACAAGGGCAAATTCTCTCGACCCACTACCTCAATCTGCTTGAAGTAGAGGGGCATCAGACCGTAGCGCCCGATCGGGTAAGCCAACGACAGCAGCCAGGGGGAGAGCCGAGAGGGAGCCGGGGTGGCCACAGGCTTCTCGGCGGATTGCTCAGGCACGATCGCGGCCGGTTGGGCAGCTAAGGGGATAGTTTTGGAAGGAGCAGACTGAAACTCGTCCTCGCGGGAGGCAGGATGAAAGGTGGTGCGAAAAGGCGTGGTGGAATCGTGCGAAATCATACGGCAACAGGAACAGTGAGGACTGGCAACAACTTATCTATTTATCTATACCGTAGAGGTCAGAACCGACGCTGTCGCCTATCTAGGGACACTTTCGTGGCTGTCCTGACTTGTTTGAAAAGCTCGATCGCGACGACCAAGTCAGACAACCAAGTCAGGTAATTCTGACCCAAAATCCCTCTTTGGAGAAGCCGCTGCTCACTTTCCCTAAGCTTCACTCGCTTCTGAGAGCGACCGCCGCCGTTGAGCGAACCAGTTCTGTAGCTGCTGGCGACAGGCAGATTCTCGAATGCCGTCTAGAACTTGCAGCCGATGGTTGGAGGCTGAACTGTCCGGTAGATTCAACACCGATCGCACTGCCCCTGCTTTAGGGTCATCGGCTCCATATACCAGCAG
>DATNQR010000507.1:0-5755 GCA_036703905.1 Thermosynechococcaceae cyanobacterium | reverse complement strand
ATCTTTCCTCCCAAAGTTTGCAACAGTTCTACACATACAAAACCGGTAGAGAGCAAAGATTTGAGAACTCAGTGCTAGTTGAGAAGCAACCCAAGTTAACAGAAGTACAAAGGGAGAAGGCAAAAGCTGATCCCTGATCGTGGGTCGTAGTGCTGCCTTGAAACGTGTCGAACTTCGCTCTTAGCTTCCTGCCAGTTAGATCCCCTCTTCGAAGGTTGGATCACATGATCGCTTGCAGTTGAGTATCAAACTCGCAGGCTGTGTAGTAGGTCATGTGAATAGATTTCTGCTGTCGTCAGGCAGACTCCAACTGATGCCAGATCGCTGGATCAAGGTTAGTGTCACCCCAGAGCGAAACAGAATACGCTTCGTTGCGACTTGCTGCAAATCCACCCAGGTTTGTTCGGGCAGTCGCCTATTCAACCGGAGGATCGCTGACCTTAGCTCAGTCACATAGAGCAACCCTGCATAAGCTTCTAGCATCCGCGCTCCCAGCGTGACCGCAAATAGTTCACCCTGGCTTAAGGAAATACTCGGCAAACCCATTCCGCATTCGTGTAGTGATAGCCTTTGCTTTTGCTGCACTCTAACGGGGCGTGATAGCGATCGCGCAGAAACGCTAGGTCGCTGCGAATAGTGCGTTCGCTCCTCTCCAACAGTTCAGCTAGACGGGAAGCCGTTGGACGAGGCTGAGAGCGAAGTAAGTGATCAAGGGCTAACAGTCGTTCAAGTTGACGAGGCATACTGTGAATCGGAAGATTGAACTCATCCTAGAAGCCCAACCCGGCAGAAACGCTTCCGACTTCCAGAGTGCCCAAAAATTTCTGCCTGGGAACGCTTTTATCGAACCTCAGCTTGAAGCGGAAATCATTGCAGCCCGTGAAGTTTTCTCTATGTCATGCAGTCACTTCCGACAGAGGACTGCAAGCTCTAAAAAAGTTTGCAGCATTATTTTCACTCTCGTCGCTCCGTTGCTGCATAGAAGGGTTGGGCAATCGAGTACGGGATGCGGTTAGGCAGCGGTTTAGGGGATGCAGATATTGTCTGCACCTCTCCCAAAGCACGGTTTTTCGGTGTGGATATTAAGCCACACCGAGGGTCTATCTTTGTTGCAGGTGATCAACTGAAGCGACAAGTGGGGCAGCAGACCTGTTCGTTTGAGAAAGACTTCTTGTCCCAAGCAATAAAGCAGGCGATTTAAGTCAAGCAGCAGGGCTGGCGATCAATGGGTCTAGCATCGTGGTCTCCCTAGTTGGTTGACGACTTTCCCCACTCGCTGGGGAAACTAATTGAATGGAAGCTTAGAGTTCCCTGATGGGCAGAGAAGATCGGTTCTTCGCTCATTAGGGATTTTAAGCAAGTACAGTTGGTCAGGCTGATGGGGATAAGTTCATCTCCATCAATTGTACTGTTGGAACCCAGCCCTGCTGAATGTGCAGGGTGTGGTGAACCCCCTCGATCGTCATCGCCGCCACTACGAGTCCCTGCTCCTTCGTTCGGTCAAACCACTCTCTAAAACCCACAGGAGTTACAGGGTCAGGTAGCGCTATGTTCCAAGCTTGAGTAATCGCCTGGTACAAATATCCAACAGGATTGAGGATCGTTCGGCGCTGTTGCTGGTGGTTCAGGTAGCGCAGGGCAGGCTGCACCTGCTCCGGGAACCGGGCGATCGCGCTCTGGAGCAAAGGAGGGAGGGGTTGGGCGATCGCCTGCTCCACTGCCGCCCGTAGTTCTGGGAACTTGGCGGATTCACTGCTTGCATTCTTCCCAGAACCGGGTGGTTTAATGCTCTCTGAACTTTGGGGATTGCCTACTGCACCAGTATGAAGCTTATCCTCTGGCAAAGCAACTGCGTCTGCTCCGTCCGTTACCTCTTCCGTTCCAACAACCCCTGTTTGTTGTTCTGAAGAAGTGCTTGATGAAGTGTCTGTCTCTGAGGTGCGATCTGTTCGCACTTCGACTGGATCACTGGTCGCACATCGAGGTGTGATGAGATCGCCCAAGTCACCTGCAAAGGACTTCAGCCGCTCGTAATCGATGCGGTAGAACATGACACGACGGTAGGAGGTGATCCAATGCTGTGCCGTTTCAACCAGTCCCAGCTTCTTGAGGTTAGCGATCGCCTTTCGCAATCCGTACTCGCTCATCCAGGGGAACTGCTCCTTCCAGGACTTAAGCGAGTTGTAGATCCACTTCATCCCCGCCACAATCCAGCCCGCCGTGGCTGAGTTGTTTGTCCAGTAATGCAGTTGTTGCAGGAATGCTCCTTCATCAAAACCTGTGCCTGTTCTGCCCAGTGCTTGCTTGAGCAGTCCAGCCAGATGCGGGGGAATTGGGATGGAGTTTGTTTCTAGGGTTTTACTGGTCATGACGATCACCCTCCTGAAGGTTGAAGTTCTGGGTAATTCCTCGATGGAGTCGTCTGCCTGTTCCCCGAACTAGATGCCGCAGCCGCTCAATCTCTGCCTCAACCCGTTGCCGCTCCTGCTCCAGAGCGACTACCTGCTGCCCCCGTGCGATCGCCGCTCGGACTGCTCCAACTGCATGATGGGACAGGTGCTTGGTCTTCACCTTTGGTTGACCGGAAGGTTTGCGCTCCCCCGTCAGCCAGCGCAGTTGATGGTAGGGGTAATGCTTGCCGTTCTTGGTTTTAACGTAGGGTTCAATCCAGCAGTCGCGGTAAACGTCCCCTGTAGCGGCAATAGCGTCCATCTCAGAAGTGAGACGATCCCGATTGGTCTGGAGGGAGTAGAGGCGGGTGAGGTAGAAGGAAATCCAGCCGAGTTCTGGGAATTGTTCGAGGTTTAGGGTGGCAGAGGTTCCCAGAACTAGCGGGGCTGCGGGTGGCGACGAGGGACAAGTTTCACCCCGCTCAACGATCAAAATCTGCATAGGAAACTGACCCACGACGGCGGTGGGTTCCAAAGGGAAGGGACGTCGTGATCGGGCTAGGCGTGAGCCGCGCTCGCACAAGTTGCCGCAGAGGTCAGAAGGACAAAGCAGCCTGGTAGAGATCTTCGGAGATCAGCACGATCCACCAACCCTCCTTGAAAGCAAGGGCAGCCTGACCAAAACCGAGTCGCGTCCGGTCTTGCTCCCACCGCTTCAGGGAGTGCAGTGCCCCTTCTAGGTCAGACCATTCAAAGAACGGGGTTAGGGGTGCAGTTGAGCTTGGAGATGGCTCACTTTGACGGGAGGCTGCGGTATAGCCCTGGCAGTAATGCGGATGGTGTTGCCACTGGGGATGACGAGGACGACGAGCCAGTCCATCCCGAAATCCGGCATTGAAGATCTGATCGGGCGCAGGATAACCCTCGCGCCCAGGATGTTTTGGTATCATGGCGTTAAGTTTGTAAAGGACATTTAGAAAGCGATCACGGCTACTGTGGCGATCGGGCAGCGCACTACCCCCGCAGGTTGCCTTAGCGTGTTTGGTCAAGCCGCTCCCATGGTCGAAGCCCTTTGGAGCGGTAGTGCTGATCAACTGATCTGAGAATTCTTAAAGCTTTTTCAGGCGCGTCTTCAAAGTTCTTTCCCCATCCTCGCTGAATCCGATCAGGTGGGGTATCCACAAACCGGGACATGAACTCGCAGGACGCTTGCCGAAACCCTGTGGCTCCAGGACGGACACCCACTACGATCGGAACCCAGCGACGACAGAACTTTGCTGCCGACAATGGCGATTCCAACGTAGCAACGATTTGGACGGTCAAATCCTCAACCGTCAAACTTGGTAGACGATCGGCAAGCATGGCTAAACCTACCTACGAGAAACTTTTTGGCAAGGGGGGCTGCTGCTTGACACTCAGATTGCCATCAGCGAGATGCTGCTGGATGCGCTCGGCATGATCGCCCTGGGCAGCAAGTTGAGCGGTGGGATTAACGAGTTTGGCGGGAGCGGAAGTGGCAAGCATCGAACCTCTAATTGAGTTGAGTGGAGTGGAGTTAGAAGAAGACTTGGAGACGCTAATGGAGCGTTACTGGCGTTGCTAGAAGTGTTCATTCAAAGCGGTGAGTAGCACCTGATGGGCTTCGCGATCGCTCAGTTCCAGTGCGGCTTGTATGGTATCCAAGCGGCTGAGAACTGCCTGAATCTCAGAATCGGCGGCGTGACGGAAGCGCATGGGGGCCGGTTGAAGGACTGGTGGCCTGGCAGAATCAGGGGGTTCACTCTATTCGGGTGCTGGGGCGATGGCGGTTCTGTTGATCGCCCCTTTCTCTGGGCTTACTCAGGGCGACTCACGAAGGTTTTGCCGTCGTCAGAGAGCCTGAAGTCCCGCATAGCTCTCATCGATTGATCCCCAGGTGGCAGAAAACGAGAGCAGGGGACTGGCAGAACACGCTTGCAGGTGAGTCAGGGAGCCGTAGGCGTAGACCGCTCCTGTTACACCGAGCAGGGTCGAACTCAGCGACAAGACACAAGCCAGGCTCAGGGCAAGCATCAGGGTGAGTCGGGGCGGGGCGAGGCAAAATTCTCGCCGGAAGGTTTCAAAGTCCATTGTGGGATTGCTGAGGTATTGGGGTGCTGGGCTAGGAAAAATGCCGGGAAATGACGATCGACGCTGTGCCCTCAAGCGAGGACTAAGCTTGTTTTTTCATTAGGTGTAGTTCTGAGATCCTGGGGTGTTCCGATAAACATCCGATGTATTACTCTACGGACTACAATAACATAATGACTCAAAATTGAGTTATTTTTGAGTCAGTTATGAGGAAAATGCTTTTTGTTGTACGAAAACTGCTGCGTTGTGACAGTAAAGGAGTAACGTGAGGGAAAAAAGAGTCAAAACTGAGGCGGCTACCATGCCGAGGAAAAGCGAACGCCTGCAAATTCCGCCACTAGGGGAGTGGTATCAAGACTTGCTGGCGATCGATGCAGCCATTAATGACCGCAGTGAGCCAAACCAAGCTAGTTCACTGCTTTGTGGCAAGTTGCAGGAGCGAGAGCCGAAAATAAGAGAACGAGTTCAGTATCTTGCTAGGAAACGCAATAAGTCCTTTGACGAAATGTGGGACGACGTTCTGACTGGAAACTATGAGAAGCTAACTCCCGATGAATACGCTGAACTGAAAAAACAGTTTGGAGAATGAGGTCAATGGCTACTGAGGACGGCCAGAGGCAATCGCCATGACCACCAGTGACCCCAGCAGACATGATCGATTAGAAGCGTTGGCAGAATCAAGCTTGCTAGCGCTCACTCACGGCAATTAGAAAGTTAACCAGATTGCCCAAAAAGCCAACGTCTCTAAGAAGGATACGGATGGCATTCTGTCTGCCATGCTGGATGCGATCGTCGAGTCCGTAGTGGCGGGTGAAAAAGTGACCCTAGTGGGGTTTGGCACATTTGAAGCCAGAGAACGGCAGGAGCGAGAGGAACGCAGCTCGGCAACCGGGAAGCCGCTCAAGATTCCTGCCTTTGCTGCGGGAAAGCTCTTCAAAGACAGAGTAGCGGGCTAAAAGGGCGTTGAAATGCTCCTTAATCTCTCCTTCACTAACTTCGTCCCAAGCCATACTAAGCCTACAGACAAGCGCGATCTGTACGCCAGCCCTTAATATGGGGAGATACCCAAAAAGCTTCTATATGTCTCTCTGATTAGGATAGACCGAAACTTTCTGAGTATCCATCACTTGGAAGTGGGACTTGCAGCCAGATGAAATTTACACACGGACTCGGCAGTACCTTGGCCGCAATGCTTTTACCGTAATGTTTGATGGAGTGCCTTGTCGAGTGACGATTGGAATACTTTGAGAAAAATC
>DATNQR010000506.1:0-3366 GCA_036703905.1 Thermosynechococcaceae cyanobacterium | reverse complement strand
TACTTGTGGCTGGCGTTTGACGTGGAAGCTCAGACTGAAGGCAGAGGGCACGAAAGTCAATTCGATCGATTGTCTTCCATTCGAGGGACGAGCGGCTTCTATCCAAAGAGATAGGGTTTAAGTTCTCACTCGTGCTATGAGAAAGCATGGTCTGATGGACTCGGAAATAGCCATAGCCTCATAGCTTGAGTTTGAACTAAATCTCTAGACTTGCCGGGAAATAAAATCAGATTGGAAGCACCCACTGCACTGATCGCGTAGCGTGCCGCAGGCTTAAGCTGGGGAGCATAGGAACGCCATCTTGACCCAGCCTTACACGCGGTGAGCAAAGCCCATACTCAACCGATCAAACCTATGCATCTAACGTGCATAGGCAGTGACTATTTTCTGGCGGAGGGCTAGCGAGTATGCTTTCATGGCAACTGCCAAACTCGGCTCGATCGCGGCTGATTTGGCGAATGTCGATCGATTGATGCTCGCCCATCGCCTCGTACAACGATGCTCCTTTTGACTAACCGTAGCTCGCTAAGCCCTGTTCCTCTACTCTGTTCAGCATGAATCAGAATCGGGCTATCCATAACTAATGAGACTTCCGAGGGTTTGACCTAGGCTAGATCCGACTTGTGTGTACACGGTAGTCCAACCCCTTCTACCAGCAAGGAAAAGGGGAAGCGGTCAGAGTCGCTCCCCCGCTCTGGGAGAGGGATTCATGGTGAGAGCAAATTCTGGTGAGGCAATTATATGAATATGAATACCTTTAAATTGATATAACCTCTGCCTTTGATGTAGCCCTAGCCTATGAGGCTAGGACGGGGTGCAGGGATGGAACCCCTGGCTGGGGGCAACGTCTCACGCCTCCCTCAAACCCAATGTCCTAAGCTGTCTATTTATTGGGCATAACTCAATCACGCCCAATAAATAGAGTAAAAGTGCAGAGGTTTACGCCTCTGCACACTTTCTGCTGCTACGAATCCGACTTCGCAAACTTGAAGCGCAAACTTGAAGATTGCTGAACGGTCTATTTAGACAGGGAGGCCTGCCGATCGTCAATCACATCCAATCGCACTGGCGCAACTCCCGCCTGGATCAGACCTACAACACGGGCTGCCCCAGCAGACAGGTCGATCACGCGATCGTCAGCATAGGGCCCGCGATCGTTGATTCGCACTACAACTGATGAGCCATTGTCCAGGTTTGTCACCCGCACCCGTGTCCCAAAAGGTAAGGTCAGGTGAGCGGCCGTCAATGCTTCCTGATCGAATATCTCGCCACTGGCGCTGGCATTGCCATCAAAACCAGGGCCATACCAAGAAGCAAAACCATTTAGCCGCAGTCGGATAGAACCGATCGCGATCGTGGGCGGCTTTGGCTTGCCAGCTACGTCCGAAAGGGGCGCAGCGTTACCCATTAGTCGCCGTATCAGATTCGTTGCCGCCAGTGCATCGGTTTCCAAGTTGCGCGTGGTATTGGGCAGAATAGTCTGGCTATCCACTGTAGCCAGCACTGTATCCCCCAGGTTGATTTGGTAGCGCTCCTTTGAGGAGCTGGCTGCACCAGGAGATACCCAACTGACGGTAATTTTTCCAGCATCAATGCTGTCTTGGCTCATCTGATTCAACTGCGCGGCTAAAGCGCTGGCCCGCCAAACCGGATCATCCTGGTCTGGGGCGTCGGTGTCTGAGGCTGGGGAAAATTCTGTTGCGGCGATCGAGGCATCTGAAGTCGCTAGGGATTTGGTAGGAGCGATCGAGATGCGGGAGTTTTGAGCCGCTTGGGTTCCGAGCTTGACCCCACTTGGGCTGACTGGGGCGGAACCAAGGAAGGTGAGAACCGGGATGTTACGGACGTAGAGAGTGGCTGCTTGCCGCCCCTCGTAGTCATGGGCGTGAATTTTGACGGTCTGCTGTTGGCTTGCTGTGGAAGACTGACGCTCACCTACTTTGATTACGTCTCTGGTCTTCCTGACAGGTTGAGACTTGCTGGATTGAGATTTGATGGATTGAGGCTGGTTAGCTTCGGACTGCTTAGCTTGGGACTGCTTAGCTTCGGGCTGGTTAGCTTCAGGCTTAACGAGTTCCGTCTGTGTGTGAGAGTTTTGGGAACTTCGCTCCCCTAACTTCACGTCAGGTTTGGTTAGAGTGGATGATTCTGAGGGAGACGATCGTGCTAAGGCAGGATCTTGGTTAGGCTTCGGACTTTGAGGCTCCCCATCGGGTTGACCAGCGTTACTCGGAGAGGCATTTAGAGCCGTAATCAACAGAGTTGCAGTCAAGCTGCACAAAATTTTCAAATTCATACTTTCTATGTGTGGAGAGGACTTGAAAGACGAGGGGTTTCACTGAATGAAGCAGCCAGAGGGCGGCAAATGACCTCGCATTCAACTCGAAATCGTTCCTGTTTTACTCCTGGTGAAGAACTGCAACAGACTATCACGAAGTTTTTCCCCTGGGGATCAGGGAGCAACAGAGTCTCCTGGTAACTTCATGAAAACTTCATAATCGAAAATTGTACTGAAACGGATGCCCTGAAGGGCGTTCAGGCATTTCCTCAATTCCGGAAGCTTCATCAAAACTTTATCGTAACTTTACATATTTTGTGGCTTCCCTCCTCGGAGAGATGACCTGAAAATCAACCTGCTCCACAAAACGACTTCGGGGAAGCGGTAAATTCCCTTTCTCAGGCAGGTACAATGCTCTTTGCTGCGATCGCCGCTTCACATTTTTGGCGATCGATCCCCAAAATTCTCAATCTCGGTGGCAGGCTATGGACTATCGACAGGCGGGTGTGGACGTTGAGGCGGGCCGCGCCTTCGTAGACAAAATCCGCGGCCTGGTCAGCAGCACCACCCGTCCTGAAGTGCTGGGCGGTTTGGGTGGGTTTAGCGGCTGCTTTGAGTTGCCTGCGGGCTACCGTCAGCCCGTGCTGGTATCGGGAACCGATGGTGTAGGCACAAAGCTAAAGCTGGCCCACAGCCTCGATCGTCACGACAGCGTAGGCATCGATCTCGTGGCGATGTGCGTCAACGATGTGCTGACTTCAGGCGCAGAGCCGTTGTTTTTCCTAGATTATCTAGCCACCGGGCACTTGAACCCTGAGCAACTGGCGCAAGTGGTTGCGGGGGTCGCTGAGGGCTGTCGTCACGCGGGTTGCGCGCTGCTGGGAGGAGAAACTGCCGAAATGCCGGGATTTTATCAGGCAGGCGAGTACGATCTGGCCGGGTTTTGCGTTGGAATTGTAGAGAAAAGTCAGTTGCTCAACGGGACGCAGGTGCAGGTGGGCGATGTGGCGATCGGGCTGGGCAGTAGCGGCGTTCACAGCAACGGCTTCAGCTTGGTGCGGAAAATCGTCAGCGATCGCGGCTGGAGT
>DATNQR010000505.1:0-11687 GCA_036703905.1 Thermosynechococcaceae cyanobacterium | reverse complement strand
TTGTGAAAACTGTTTGCTAGAGAGATTAACGCTGATGGTCAACGTCGAGGCCGTTGGAAACTGAGTTTGCCACTGCCGTAGCTGTCGGCAGGATTCAGCTAGCACCCACTGCCCAATTGAAACAATCAATCCTGTCTCTTCTGCGATCGGAATGAATTGGGCGGGAGAGACCAGTCCTTGCTCTGGGTGCAGCCAGCGCACTAAGGCTTCAAACCCAACGATTCTACCTGTTGTCAGTGAGACAATGGGCTGATAATAAACCCGTAATTCTTGTCGTTCGATCGCCCAGCGCAACGCCGTCTCCAATTGCAATAGCGCCATCGCTTGGTTATACATGGCTGCATCAAACAGGACAGAACGAGCTTTGCCATGCTCTTTGGCGTGATAGAGCGCAGCATCGGCATCGCGCAACACCTCTTCAGGTTGAGCATAGCCCGTCACACTGGAGGCAATGCCAATACTCGCGGTTGTGAATACTTCATAGCCACTCAGGCTGAACGGTCGTTTCAATGCCTGGTGAATTTGTTCAGCTACTTCCTCAGCACGGTTCGGATCTTCAATTGAATTCAGTAAAATTGTGAACTCATCTCCCCCTAGTCGAGCAACGGTGTCGTCTGGGGTTACGCAACTGGTCAAGCGTTGGGCGATCGCCACAAGTAATTGATCCCCCACCAAGTGACCCAAACTGTCGTTGATTACCTTGAAGCGATCGAGATCCAGAAATAGCACGGCAAACAAGCGATCGGGATGCCGTTTGACTCGTGCGATCACTTGCTTGAGTTGCTCCATAAACAGCACGCGGTTGGGTAAACCCGTTAGGGCATCATGGTAAGCATCATGAACTAGTTGCGCTTCCATCCGCTTGCGTTCTGTAATATCTGTCGCAATACCGTCAACCCGGATCACCTGACCTGTCGCATCACGAATGGCACGACATCGCTCATGCAACCAACGCACGTTGCCATCGGGTCGAATGATTCGATATTCCAGTTCATTGCTCTTTTTGTGACGCAAAGCTTGATTAGCAACCCGAACTCGCTTTCGATCGTCGGGGTGAACAACCTGCATCCACAAATTGGGGTTATTGAGAAACTCAGTCACTGGACGACTGTAGATTTCCTCAGCCGCAGGATTGAGATAGAGTGTCTCTTGAGTTGTTGCTGAAATCGACCAGACTACATCTTTAAGGGAGCGAAGAATGCCGTTCAGTCGTTGCTCACTCTCGCGGAGGGCAACTTCTGCTTGCCTACGAGCGGTTATATCTGTCAGCATTCCCAATGCTCCGAGGTAGCTTCCTTGCTCGTCAAACATAGGGGCTGTTGAAAGAATCGCCCATAGCTCTGTTCCGTCTTTGCGGCAGAATTTGAAGTCGTGCATTTCACGAACACCTTGCCGCCGCCGCTCTAAATAAAGTGTGGCAAGCGTCATGCCTTCGTCGTCCATGAAGGCGGACAGCGGCTTACCCAACATTTCGTCAATGCTGTAGCCCATCATGGCTGCTGTCTGCCGATTGACGTAGCTGGTATTACTGTTTTGGTCAAGCGTCCAAATACCTTCTGTTGCTGTCTCCACAATGCGACGGTACTGCTCTTCCTGTTGACGGAGTGCTTCTTCGGCTCGTTTGCGTTCTGTAATGTCTGTCTGGATACCCACAAAATGAGTTAAATATCTCTCTGCATCAAAGACGGGCGCGACGTATAGTTCATTCCAGAAAGGAGTTCCATCTTTGCGATAGTTTCGCAAGGTCACACAGCATTCGCGTTGTTCCTGGATAGCAGTTCGTAATGTTTCCAGAGCTGGCTGCTCGCGATCGTCCCCCTGTAAGAAACGACAGTTCCGCCCTATGACCTCATCAGCTTTGTATCCAGTCATGCCCTCGAAGGCGGGGTTGACGTAGATAATTGGGTTGTCAGATTGATTAGCATCCGTTAGAACAACGCCGTTGCTGCTGGACGCGATCGCCCGCTCCATCAAATGTAACCGGGACTCTGATTGATGACGGGAAGTAGCGCTGGCAAGCACGTTTGCGATCGTCTGCAAAAAATGGATGTCGTCTTGAGTAAAGGTTCGAGATTGAGTGGTGTAGCAACCCAATACTCCAAAGGCTTGTGCCTGCCCAGGAATCGGAATGCTAACACCACTGACAACTCTGTGATTGTGCAATAGAGGCGGGCCACTGAATTGTGTATCAATCTGGAAGTCTTCAATCAACACCGAAGCCTGTGTGAGAAGCGTGTAGCCCAATGGAGAATGGGCTTGAGTGCCAACCAAAGCAGCTCCTACCAGCCCATTTTGCCACCCCGTCCCAGCTTGTAATAGTAGTGTGCTGTTATTGGGCAGAAGCTTCCAAAGTCCACACAGTTCCACTTCTAGCACTTGAGCAACAAGCCTGACCGCCTCATCGAACAGTAGGGCCAGATTGGTGATAATCAGCGCTTGCTGCCCCAACTGCGCGACAGCAGCTTGTTGACGCGCTTGCGCTTGGAGAGTGGCTTCAGCCTGTTTGCGTTCCGTAATGTCATAAAACGCACTGAGAACTGCCGCTTCATTGTCAAAGGTGATTAGCCGAAGGGAGATAGACACCCAAAAAAGTGTGCCATCTGCTTTCTTCACTCGCACCTCAAGGTGAGGAATGTGCCCCTCCTTGAAAAGGCGCTCCAGCATTGCTTGACGATCGATGGCATCGTGGTAGAGGTCAGGGGCTTTGTAACCCATCAGTTCTTCACCAGACAGCCCAAAGGTTTGTTCTACCAAAGCGTTGGCGTAGAGCAGCAGTCCATCCGCAACCCGACTAATGATTACTGGGGTGGGAGAGGCTTCGGCGATCGCTCGAAACCGGGCTTCGCTCGCTTGCAAGGCAGCTTCTGCTTGCTTTTGAGCAGCGATTTCTTCTAGCTGCTGTACTTGCTTTTGCTGCGTAACGTCCGTCCAGATCCAGAGAATTGCCGGTTGTCCTTCGTACTCAACAACTTTGGCTGAGACAAAGGTATCTCGAATCTCTCCACGAGCAGTCTTAAGCTGAAGTTCATGATTAGTGAGTTGTCCTCCACGCTTGAGCCTATTCAGAAGTTGAGCTTTCTCAATAAGGCTAATGTGAAATCTGGGGTCGATCGCCTCAAGTGTTTCACCATCAGGAATGTCAAATAAAGAGTCTACAAGTTGATTTTTCAGCAGAACTTGGTTGCCTTCTACACTGGTAATGGCAACGGGTAATGGGGTCAATTCAACAACGGCATGAAGTAGCTCCTTCAACTTCTCTTCCGATCGTTGACAAGCTTGAACTTCCTGCTGTAATGCTTGATGTATCTGGTGATGTTGAGTAGCGCAGCGTTTGGATAACTTTGCTGATGCAGCGTAAGATCTGCTTACAGGTTGCTTATCACTGTGAAAGTGAGAGCTAACAGAAGTCATACCAAGCTCCTAAAGGATAGTGAAAATCGAAAGCAACAAAAAGAAAGGGTGTTTAACTCATGTAAGCTAGCTCAGTAAAGTTGTGATTCCAAAATAGAAACCGCAACTTTATAAGCAGCTATTACCGCTAAATAATCAACTTATTATTAAGTTTTCTATCCTGACTTGAAAACACTAACTTTGTTTGAGTTTATACTGAATCCAAGATATTTGTATACTGTGAGACACTAATCTGCTTATTCTCATTCCTAGTTCTCCTTCTCCTAGAGCGGGAGAACTAGGAATGAGAATTTAGGTTCAAAGGATGCTTGAAAAGTCCTCAGCTTGTGTTGCACTACCTTAGCGATCGGGAAGCTGCTACGAGAGAATCAGGGTTTCAGGATTTATGCTCCCTTTCAGGAGGGTATGCCAACGTTTCTCTGAGTTGCAGTTGAGGCTCAAGCCACTCTGCTCACACATCCTCTTGGGCTGAGGCGGAGAAAGATCAGGTAGCGTGAAAATCTACAGCCTACTTCTGTCGCGCTCGCGTTGGAATCTCTATCACAAATTCTGCTCCCTGGCTTGATGAGGAAGTGCATTTCAAGCTGCCATGATGTCTCTCGGTTATGATCTGGTAACTAATTGACAGTCCAAGACCCGTTCCTTTTCCAACAGGTTTAGTGGTGAAAAAGGGATCAAATAACTTTTGCTTAGCTTGTTCTGAAATGCCCGAACCATTATCGGAAATACGAATACGGATGCGATCGAAGTTTACGGCCTCTGTGCAAATAGTAATCGTCGGTGCTGGGTTTTGAATTGTGTTGATGCTTTCTTCTAGCGCATCGATCGCATTGGCCAGCAAGTTCATAAAAACCTGATTTAACTGACCGGCGTAGCATTCCACCTCAGGCAGCTCACTGTAGTGCTTGATGACCTCGATCGCAGGACGATTTGACTTTGCCTTAAGGCGATTTTGCAAAATCATCAGCGTGCTATTGATACCTTCGTGTATATCAACTTCCTTCATCTCAGCCTCATCCATGCGTGAGAAGCTACGAAGAGATAGCACAATCTTCTGGATGCGTTCAGATCCCACTTTCATGGAGGCTAAAAGTTTGGATAAATCTTCTACGAGAAAATCTAGATCAATAGCACTTGATTCTGCTTGAATCTCAGCTGCGGGCTGAGGATAGTGTTTTTGATACAGCGTCAACAGGTTTGTGAGGGCGTGAACGTAATTGTCAGCGTGGGAAAGGTTGCCATAGATGAAGCTCACAGGGTTATTAATCTCGTGAGCAACGCCTGCTACTAATTGCCCCAAGCTTGACATCTTTTCAGCTTGCACAATCTGAGCTTGATTTTGTCGCAATTGTTTGAGGGTTTCGCTGAACTGTCGCGCTTGAACTGCGGACGCATCTGTCAGAGCTTGGTGCTTGGCTTGTGCTTCCTCTAGTTTCTCCTTAAGCTGTTTGCGTTGAGCTTCAACCTGTTGATAGTCGGCATGAGCTTTTTGCAGTTCGACTTCAGTAGTGGCAAGTCTAGCTGTGAAATCATGAAAAAGAGCTTGCCAGCATTCCTGCTGTCCCTCGGTCATTAGTAAGCAAGTTGTTATGTCCATTGGCTCTTCTTTGCATCAAGCTAAAAATCTGTTTAGTCTCTGCTTGGTCTAACGACAGCATCGGTTTTCTCAAGCTGCCATTGATTCATCGGTGACGAGGTAAGCTCCGTGAGCGATCGGGTCAAATCCTGGTGGAAATTGAGTGTCTTCCGTGTACAACGATCGCTCCAAATTAGTGTCAGTCAGGCTAGCCCCACGCAAATCAGCACTGCTCAGATTGGCTGCACATAGTGTTGCCCGCGTCAGAATGGCTGACCGCAGATAGGCAGCATTCAAGTTTGCGGCTGTGAAATTTGTCGATCGCAAGTTAGCGCCATTCAGCTTTGCCTCACTCAAGTTGACCCCACTGAGATCAGCATTCTGCAAGTCCACCCCATTCAAGTGAGCTTCGTTAAACTTGACCCCGTTGAAGATAGCTCCATGCAGTGTGGCTCCACTTAATCGAGCACCACTCAAGTTTGCCCAGCTCAAATTTGCGCCTGTTAGATTAGCTGAACGAAGGTTAATGCCCCGTAGGTCTGCGCCGCAAAAATTCACTGCCTGCAAGTTAGCTTCACATAGGTTTACCCCGACCAAGTTTGCGCCACAAAGTTTTGCATCCGTGAGGTTTGCCCGTACCAGTAAAGATCCCTTCAAGTTCGCTTTAGTCAAATCGGCACTGATCAAATTTCCGTAGCTGAACTTAGCAAAGCTTAGGTTTGCTCTGCTTAAAAATGCCTGATTGAAATTAGCTTCAGTTAAATTGGCACTACGGAAGTTGGTGGCGGCGAGATACGCTGAGGGCAAACTGGCTCCAGTGAGATTAGCACCCTCCAAAATGATGTCTGCCAGATTAGCTCCCAGTAGACTGATTCTGGAGAGGTCAACACCGCTAAAATCTCGTTGACCTTCTAGGTATTGTTGTAGAAGTTCATAGTCGTACATTTTCTGCCTCTAGATTCTGCCGAAAACTAAATCTAGATTTAATGTTCCCTTTGCCTTTCAAGAAGGCAAAAAGTTGGTCTATTTTGATACAAAGCTTAATCAGAAGTATGATAAGGCTACTGCCAGTCAACAAAACAAGTTAACTGCACCATTACTGCCTCATCATTGATTCACAGGACTTCAGATGACGATCGCTATTCCCATCGTTATCCCTATTGCTCTGCTTCGCCAAGCAGTATAAAAGCTGCCCAGTCTCTTGGCTCTGGATACTGCTTTAGCATCACTACGATCGTCGTCGCCGTGCTTCCCGGCATATCCAGTCCGGTCAAATCGTCCAATGAAATCATCCAATGAGCCGTGGCTTGCCAGCCTGTCCCTATTGCTTTGCCTTAGTCAAGGCAGATTCGCTGTTCTGGCGATAGGTCACGACTCGATTCTGGGCAGTTTGGTAGCGCCCATCGCTGCTGGGAACCTGGCCCATGAGATCAGAGGCTTCCTGCCAACGGGCCGCCAGAGCCAGCCATTCTGCCGAAGATTGAGCGGATTGACCAGCTTGAGCTGACTGCTCGGCCAGCTTGACTGCCCTCGCAAAAGGATCACTGGATTTTGCAGGTTCAGGCGTGGGGGAAGCGATCGGAGAAACAGACGCAACAGGTTCAGCGGACTGAGAACCCCAACGGCTATAGGCTAGACCTCCCAGCACCAGGAGCAGCAGCAACGCGCTCACGCCGCCGATTATTCCGCCTCGCTGAAATTGACGACGATCGCGCAACTGACGCGCAGACTTGGGGATCGCTCCGGTCGATTGAGCTTCAGCTTTGCGGATGCGCCGATCTTTAAGAAAGCGCTGGAAAGGATGAGGCTGCTTCAGGATAATTTCTTCAGCCCAGAGCAACTGACCCTGGGGATCGCGGCTGATCTCCTCTAGCCATAGCAGCTGCTGTTCGCGCACAATGCGGCTGTTGAGGTTGACGCGCCGAATGCCACGGGGGGCGATCGCCTCTAAAATCTGCCGCACCCGCTCCACCAGAATGGAAGCCTCCAGTTGCTCGGCGGTGTGGGCTTCGCAGAGCAACTGGAGGATGCCGTCCGCCAAGATTGCCCGTGTTCTAACGCCCGAGTCAGCCAGCTTGGTATTAAGAACCTGGATGATGGCGGCTACGCTACCCTGACTGGCTTGCTGGAAGATGTCGTTTGCGGTGTTGGTCATTGCTGAAGTTTGGCAGACGGTAACAGAAACCTGATTTGGAACCTGATTTGGACGAGAGGCGATCGCCGCCTCAAGCTAGTAAACCAGCAAGCCAGCGAACCAGCAAGCCTATGCATAAAGCTCACGAACTATTCTATTTTCGATTATCCAAGCGCACTTAAAAGTTTCATAGCCATAGTCTCACAGGTTAGGGCAAGGTGCAGGAGTTCTACCCTGACTGGGGGCAACGCCCCCACACCCTCTTCAAACCCAATGTCCTAAGCTTTCTGTTTACAGCTATACCAAACTATCCTCCATTATCAAAGCTGAACATCAAAGCTGAAGGTGATGAGCATCGTTGAACCGGCGCACTTGCCAGAGGTCGGTATTGTAGCGGTTCTGATCACTGCGATCCCAGCGCGATCGATCGATCCAGAACTCGAACAGCGCTGTATTAGTAGCCCGGATTCGCCAAGAGCGATCGCTGCCCAGCAACTCCGCGATCAAGTGCTGCAAAATCCAGCTGTGGGTGATGATCCAGACGCGATCGCCGTTTTGATGCTGCTCCAGCAGATTTTGCATAAACTGTCGGGCCCGACTGCGGGCTTCCTGCAATGTCTCGGCGGCGGGAATGGGAATCCAATCCGGTGAGGTTTCTAGCTGCTGGCAAAATTCGGGATAGCGTTCCGTGGCTTCCGTCCAAGTTAACCCTTGGAAGATGCCATTCTGAAATTCCTTCAGCTCCTCGGCGTAGACGATCGCGATCGATTTGCCGGAGTTGGAATCGATCGTGGGAGCCTCCGAATCGCCCAAATCGCTGTCAATCAAATCGCTAACGGCGGCGGGAAGCGGAGCCGCTTGCAGTTGGGCCAGCATAATCTGAGCGGTTTGGGCTGCTCGTTTCTGAGGACTGCTGTAGACGTGGGAGGGCAACCCTTCTGTCAGCAGACTGCGCCCCAGTTTCTCTGCCTGCTGCCGCCCCAATTCGGTCAGGTCATATTCTCCCTGCCCCTGCATCCGCTTTTCCACATTGCCGATCGACTGAGCGTGGCGAACAAATAGCAGCTTGAGAACTCCGTGCATCGCAGAAACAGGTAGCGTGGATACTAGGTTCTATTGACCCTTTAAACCAAGATGAAAGCGACATAGCCATAACTCACAGGTTAGGACAGGGGTTTGAAGGGATGCAGAGGTGGAACCCTGGCTCAACGCCCCTACATCCCTTCAAACCCAATGTCCTAACCTGTCTGTCTACAGCTGTAAGGGAGTTTGAGGGCTTTGCCCTCGACAGGAGAGCATTGCCTCCTGTACCCCTTCAACTCAGGATGTCAACACAACCTAGATTCTACTCGTTCTCCTCGCTGCTGTTGCCCTATGCACCATGTTTCGATTCGGACTGCGAACATCTTTCGGGCGATCGCGTTCTATGAGCAACTGGGCTTTACAGTCAAAGAGCGCTTCACCACGGGCTACACGCTGGCCTGCTGGCTGGAAGGACTGGACGGGCGGATTGAGCTAATTCAGATTCCTGAACCCCACCCTGCCGCCGATCCCTTTGGCGATGAACATTATGTAGGTTACTATCACCTGTCGTTTGATCTGGGCGATCGTGTCTCTGATTTGCCCACCTGGTTAGCGGCGCTGAAGGGTCAGTTTGCCCAGGCTGCGGAGTCTCAGCCAGAGCAGATACAGCCGCTCACGGTGCTGCTAGAGCCAGAACAGCAGATGATCGGTGATCGAGTCTACGAAGTCGCTTTTATTGCTGACCCAGACGGCTTGCCCCTGGAGTTTCTGCGGGTTCTGGGGTGAGGCCATTGCCCCACCCCTCGTCTGGTTTCTAGCCTGCCTGTTTGGGAGCACCTGGCCCAAGCTTTTCAATAGTAATCAGGGATTCCATAATGGTTTTGACGATCGGAGCAGCCACGGTGGAACCTGCCACGCTGCCGCCCTGGGGTTCGTCCACCACTGCCAGCACCACATAGCGCGGCGAGTCGATCGGCAAAATGCCCACAAAGCTTGTGATCAGCGCTCGATCGGAATACCCACCGCTGGAACTCGCTTTCTGCGCCGTCCCAGTTTTGCCGCCAATCCGGTAGCCTGCAACTTGGCCAGTTTTGCCCGTTCCCTCCTGCACCGCCGCTTCCATCATCGGCAGCACAGTCTGACTGGTGGCTTGGCTGAACACCTGTTTGGGAGTGCCCAGGTTCGGCTGCCAGTAGGGTTGGCCCTTGCTGTCAAAAAGTCCCTGGACGACGTGGGGAGTCACCAATTTGCCACCATTTGCTAGAGCGGCGTGGAGCTGCACCAGTTGAATTGGGGTCAGGGAAAATCCTTGTCCAAACGAGGTTACAGCAGGTTCAATGCCAGATTCAATAAAGGTTTTGCGGTCTTTGAACTGACCGGCCACTTCGGCGGGCAGATCAATGCCTACAGACTTGCCTAGACCCAGCTTCATCAGCCAGTCATAGTAGACCGACGGCTTCATCTGCTGCACAATTCGCACCATGCCGATGTTGCTGGAATATTTCACAATCTCGGTGATGGAGATTGCGCCACGCCCTCCACTGCCCGCGTTGTTGATGGGCCAGCCCGCCACCATGATTTCGCCTGGATCATCAAACACGTCCGTTGGTTTAATGGCTTTGGCCTCCAGGGCGATCGCCACGTTGATTGGCTTGAAGGTCGATCCTGGCTCGTAGAGGTCAGTCAGGGCCCAGTTCTTATAGCGCTCGATCGGAAACTTATAGTACTGGTTGGGATCGTAGGACGGCTCACTCGCCAGAACCAGCAGAGAGCCATCCTGCACGTCCATGACGATGATCGTGCCTCGCTTGGCGCTGAAAGCTTTGATTTGGTTCTTGAGGGCAGTTTGGGCCAAGCGCTGCAACCGCGCATCCAGGGTAAGTTGCAGGTGCAGATCGTCCACGTCCAAGAACCCACCGGGAACTTGATCGGGCATCACCGAACCATTGCCCATCCGTCTTAGCCGCGTGGTTTTGACCGATCGCTCCAGCAGCTTCTGCTGGCTCAGTTCCAGCCCCGCCTGCCCGATGTGTTCATCGTTGACGTAGCCTACAATGCCACCCATCAGTTCTTTTTGGGGATACAACCGCTGCTGGGCTTGACTTCGCTCCAGACCGTCGATCGCTAGCCGCTCAATGCGATCGCCCACGTCCTCTGAAATCGCATACTCCAGCCGCACTCCAGTTTCGCGCTCATCAAACCGCTTCACTAACTCGGCCGCCGGCCGATTCAGCAAAGGCGACAGTTTCTCGGCGATCGTGGCTTTGGATTCCTTAAACAGAGCAGGATGGGCGAACAGGCTGAACACAGGGCGATCCACTGCGATCACGTTGCCGGTGCGATCCTGAATCGATCGCCGCGGCACAAATGGTCGTAGCAGTTGCAACTGCTGCTGCTGGGCCAACTGCTGCAAACTTGATCCTTGCTGGATTTGCAGCCGAAACAAGTTAACCCCCAGCAGGAAAATTCCCGTGAGCAGCACCAGCCACACTAGCAGCAGGCGATTTTTGGAAGGGGTCAGCTTCACGATCGGCAAAGCCTGAAGCGATCGACTGACGATCGTGGTTCGTCGTGGGGCGCGGGAGGGCAGGAACCGGGGAGGACTCGCCATTGTTTAGTAGCCCGTCGGTGGGGCGACAGGGGGAGCCGAAGGTGGGGCGATCGCCTTCACAACTGGTTGAGGTCGGGGAGCCGAAGGCTGGACAAACAGCAGCGATGCGGGCGTTTGGGGAACCAGACCGGAGCCAGGACGCTCCGCCTGCTGAGAAGCCCGTGCTTTGAGAGCCTCGCTGGCGGTGACAAACTGCCGTTCGTGGCGCTGGGAAGTTTTGAGCTTGCGGTATTCCTTGCTCCAAAGCTGCTGCGTGTAAACTGTGCTGCCGTAGACCACCAAGGTTGCCAAAACCAGCACTGCCGCGATCGCTGTGGAACTCCGCTGCACCAGTAGCAACAGCCGTAACCCTAGGGGCAAAGCCCGAGGAGTGGGCAGGCGGCGAATCTGAGCGACTGAGCGCGGTTCAGGCAAAGATTTCAAGGTGCGTGGTTGTGCTGGGCGGGGACGCTCGCTCAGTCGCTGCCTGATCGCAGGAGACGCAGCACGGGGAAAAGATTTAGGTCGGGCAACGGTTCTATACGCAGTGGACATCGAACTTCACTCCTACAACACACCAGCAGCTTCATAGAAGCAGCTTACTCGGAACTTCAGGGTTTGATCATTCCCTTTCGGTCTGATTCGGTCTCAATAGTTTCCAGCAAGTCTCCCTCTCCCCCGCCTATCGCAACAAAAATTGAAGGTTTCTCGATCGCTCACGCCAGGGATTTGGAACTTAGAGTTTACTACTGGGAATTCACTGCTAGGATACTCACCTAAATTGATTTTTCCACCCTGCCTTTAAGCTTCATGGCCCAATCTGAGCGCAAAGACCAACAGCATCCTCTCCACGCGACCGACCGTGCGATCGTAGATTCACTGCTGAATGCTGAACCTACCCCCCATACCTTGGCAGATCTGGCGCGGCTGCGAATCCGCTACCAGGGTTTTCC
>DATNQR010000504.1:0-14283 GCA_036703905.1 Thermosynechococcaceae cyanobacterium | reverse complement strand
AGGGCCATCTTTTGTCCTGCCGAGTCTTGGGTTTGTTGCGCGATCGTGAGTTGTCGCTGGGCAAAGTCGATCGCTTTGTCGAACTGACCTAAAGCTTGGTATACCAACCCCAAGTCCCCATTAGCTTTGCCTTCAGATTCGCGATCTCGGTGGGTTCGGGCTAAGTCCAAACGCTTTCGGTGGATCTCGATCGCTTTCACATAAAGTCCCGCCCCATAGTAAGCGTTGCCCAAATTGCCCAACGCCACACCCTGCCAGCGGGGTTGATTCTTCAAGTAGATCTGAGTGAAGCTCAAGTACTTCTGAAGATCCTCGATCGCAGCAACATAGAAGCCCTTTTGGGCTTGCACTAATCCCACGCCGCCCAGGGCAATTCCCATCAGGTCTTGATCCTGTAAATCCGTGGCCAGGGACAGACTTTCTCGATAGGCGGCAATTGCCCGATCGATTTGATCTAGCCCAACATAAACCCAGGCGAGTTTTGCGAGGAGAAGAGCTTGCTTTGGGCGATCGTATAGGGTTCGTGCCGTTGCCAAATCTGCTTCCGAGACATGAGTAGCGGTCATGGGTTCGGGGGCGAAATAGGCCGTTCCTACTGGACTGATGTACTGCCCTTCCCACTGAATCGTTTGCAGAGGTTGATAGATTGTGAGCGCCTGACTTTGGGCTGACTGAACAGCAGCACTCTGAGCTAAATTTTGAGCTAAATGCAGGGAAGAAATATCGCGGGAGTGCGCGAAGGCAGGCACGATCGCAGAGAGCAGGAAACAGACGACCAGTAGAAAACGTTTCATGATGGAGAAATTTCCCCGTGGTTACACCGCATAGGCGATTGGTTGGAGAGTGCGATCGCGTGTGCCAGACAGACAAAACTCAAGCGATAGAGAAGCGCGATCGCAGGGCATGAACTTTACGAGCGATCGCTCTCCTCCTAACGCTCTCCGCCTGATGCTCAAGAGAATGAAGCACAAAGCTCAGTCGGGATCGCTCAGCCAGATGCAGGTGAGTTTTCCATCTACTTTTGTCCAATGTCCAGACAGTTTAGGACGAGAGGGAGCCGGAGTGAAACTGTTTACCTTGAGGGCAGAAATGTTGGTCGTTTGAGTGGCGGGGGCTTGAGTCAGAAACATGGAAGAGTTGAGAGCAGGGGTGTTACGGTGTCCCTTTTCTTGCTTTAGCTTCTTCTATTTTCTTTCTACGTAGTGTGATTGAACTGACTGGATTGGTGTGACAGTGCAGAGACAGTAAAGTGCCAGAGATCTGACTCAAGAGTGATGACGATCATTGGAGAAAAGAGTGCGATCGCACACATTAAGTTTTGCAACTGTTGTCAACAAAATTGTGGAATTTTGAGTGCCTAGGTGAGGGTGAAGGCCATGCTAGTCAACTTGTCTTTCGATTCAGCAACATCCGTTTTGTTTTGGGCTGAATCGTCTAGCTCTCGTCATCCACAGATTACAGGGGTCAAAAAGTCGGGCCGATCGCTCAAAACCGCCTATAGTTGCTTAATTGGTACGATCGTCGCTCCCTCGATTCCCCAAAGCCAACGTGTCCATTCCAACTTTTCCTGAATGTAACCATTCGCTCATCAACTCGCTCACGCACTACAGCGATCAGGATTTGCTGACGTTATTTCAGCGTCATCCCGACTCCGGGCAATACTTCGCAGCCCTGTTCTGTCGCTATAGCCCAATGGTCTATACCCTGGTGCAGCACTCCGCGCGATCGCCCGTCCAGGCGGACTATTTATTTGCCCTGACTTGGCGGCAAATCTTTCAAGAACTGGGCGGACTGGATCTACGAGGGACAACAGGCGAAGGGACGATGACGCTGCAAAGCTGGTTGGTCAACGTCACCGCTATCTCGATTAACCAGTCCGAACTGCCGCCTGTGGAAGCAATTCACTACAATCTGCAATCCGCCCCGCCGCCCCTCTGGTGCTATCTGGAGCTGGCCCTCGATCGTCTCTCGCCCATGCTGCGGCTGATCATCGTGATGGCGCAAACCTTCAAGTGGAGTGCTACTCGAATTTCTGCATACCTCCAGGCCGAAGGAGAAAGAATTACCCCGGTTGAGGTGCAGGCAAGACTTCAGGAGGGCTACCGTCTCCTGGAAGAAGCCCTGCCAGAGGATGTACGATCGCTCTATTTGAGCGGCGATCAGCAGCTTCAAAATACTTCCTTTGGTTTAAGCATCCCGTTACCGAGTTCGGTTGAGGGCTAGGGGTGCAGTCGATCGTTCTGCTCACCGTCAACTACAACGCGGCGGATTGGGTGGCGCAGCTGTGGGAGTCGGCACGATCGCACGATGCAGCTACCACGCTGCTGATCGTGAATAACTCGCCCCAGGACACCGCAGTTCATAAGCTGGCAGCCCCCAGGGTGGTGATCCTGGAAGCAGGGGAGAATTTGGGCTTTGGGGCCGCCTGTAATTTGGGACTGCGCTGGATTGACGAGCAGAGTCGAGGCGCGATCGTCTGGCTGATCAATCCCGACGCGCAGCTAACTCCGGGGGCAATTCAAGCAGCACAGGAAGTTTTCATCGCCCATCCCCAGGCGGCGATCGTGGGCACGATCGTCCAAGAGCCTAACGGTCAGCTCTGGTTCGGCGGCGGTCGGTTCCATGCCAGCACAGGGGCGATCGTTGCCACGGATTTATTCGCCACTTCTGAGGCAGACTACCTCCCGTGCGATTGGGTGACGGGCTGTAGCTTGCTGCTGAATCTGGCGCAGTTTGCTGCCTGTCCTCAGTTCGATCCTGCCTATTTTCTCTACTACGAAGACTTCGATTTCTGTCGCCGCTACGCCCAGATGGGGCACACGATCGCCATCACGCGCACTATTCAAGTCATCCATGCACCGTCATCCATTGCCGATCGCGATCCCGCGTTCAAGTTCCAGTGCAGCACCGCCAGCTACTTGCTGACTCTGGAGCGGTATACTAGCGGCTTGACCTTGCTGCTGCGGCTCGTGCGGTTGGGGCTACACTCGCTGATCCTATTGCCCTTCAGACCCCAGACCGCGATCGGAAAATGGCGAGGAATTGCCCAGTACTTGAGACGCAAGCGCCGTGAGTAGTTCTTTGTTGGTGAATCTGGCCCATCTTTCCGCACAGCCCACGGGCCTGACGACCTATTCGCAGAATCTATTTCCCTACCTAAAGACCCTTGCGCCCACGCTGCTGAGTTCTGAACCGATCGCGGATTTTGCCTGCCAGCCTGTTCCCTCTGGCATCACCTCGGATCAAGGGGCAAAGGGTCACCTCAAACGCTTGCTCTGGACTCAGTTTCAGCTACCCAAAATCTATCGACGACTGCGATCGAGCCTGCTGTTTTGTCCTGTGCCGGAAGCGCCGTTGGGTTGCAAGGTGCGCTCAGTCGTCATGGTTCACGATCTGATTCCGTTGCGCTTTCCCCGACGATCGCCCCTGACCCTCTACGCCCGCCACTACGTTCCCCACGTCTTGCGCCAAGCTCAACACATTCTCTGCAATTCCAGGTCAACCGCGGCCGACATCACCCGTTTCTACAAGATTCCTGCCAGCAAAATCACGCCGATTCTGTTGGCCCACGATGCCGCCAACTTCCGGTTTCTGAACCTGCCGACGCAGAACTACTTCCTGTATCTCGGCCGGATTGATCCCTACAAGAACGTACAGAGATTGGTGGCAGCTTTTGCAAAGCTGCCTGGAGATTACCAACTGTGGTTCTCTGGGCCGATCGATCAACGCTATCTGCCAGCGCTAAAAGTTCAAATCACCGAACTGGGTTTGACCGATCGAGTGAAGTTTCTTGGCTATGTTCCCTACACCGAGTTACCCAAAGTCCTGGGTCAGGCGATCGCGCTGGTTTTTCCCAGCCTGTGGGAAGGATTTGGGCTGCCTGTGTTGGAGGCTATGGCCTGCGGGACTCCGGTGATTGCGTCAAATGTATCTGCTTTGCCGGAAGTAGTGGGCGATGCGGGACTGCTGATTGATCCCTTCAGTGAAGGGGCGATCGCCGAAGCAATGACTAATCTATTGAAGGACGATCGCCTGTGGCGGCAGTGTCGATCGGCGAGTCTTGCCAGAGCCGCTCAGTTCAGCTGGGCTAAGACAGGAGCAGAGACGGTGGAAGTGCTGAGGCAGTATCTCTGATGCCTAAAATTTCTGCGCCAGAGTTGTCGATCGCGGCTATCGTGGATTAGCTGAACTGGAGATAGGGAGAAGCGGGAATGAAACAGCGATCGTGGCTTGCCCTAATGGGCGGGGTTTTGCTTTTGACCAGTTGCTCAGGATCACCCCAGCAACAGGCGCAGGTGGCTCCGAAAACTTCTGAGACATCTAAACTCCCAGCCCCCAGTAAAACGCAAAATTTCCCCAAACCGTTGGTTAGTCCAACTGCTGTGGTTACAGTCTCGGCTGTGCCCGGACTGGTGCAGTCAACCAATGGCACTACTCGGCTCTCTACCGTAGTAACGGGGCGGCCTGATCCCTTCGCAGGGCTGCCCAAAGCTCCCCTCACTCTGGTAGCTAGCACTAGCACTAGTACCGCGCCACGATCGGTGCCTCAGATTAGTAGACCCATGCCTGCTGCTCCTCAGCCTGCCCGGCCAAACAACTCCACATCGCTTCCCCCAGTTGCGCCCAATAGCTTGCCCATTGGCGCTCTTCCGCCCCTTCCGGCTCCGCCTTCTCCAACGGCTATGGCAGAAGCGATCGAGGTTACGGGCGCAGTTCAGGTGGGCGGCAAGTGGCAGATCATTGTGAAAGAGCCAGGAACAGAAACCAGTCGCTACGTCAGCATTGGAGATTCTCTGTCCAATGGCAGAGTGCAAATCAAGCGAGTGATTGGGGGATCTAGTGGCGATCCGATCGTGGTGCTTCAGCAGAACGGCAGGGAAGTAACGAAGGCGATCGGCATAGCAGCTAACCGATTTGCCAGCCGCTAAAGCAGGTGTGCTAGGTTGAAGGCCCAGCTTGGCGGCATTGAGCAGTATGGTGGAAGTCAACTCGCAGCAGCATTACGACGATCGCGCAAAATCAGCCCGGCAGTCCAAGAAAGAGGCGATGGTGGAACGCCAAAGTCTTAGCTACGGGCAAACCTACGTGTGCCCTATCTGTCGGCACGGAGAAATCTCTGGAATTGTCCTGATGGATGCGTTTTCCTGCGATTTCTGTCGCCACATCTTCACTGCTGATCTTTTGGATCAAACGGTGCGCGTAGAGGATAGCTCTTTTCCCATCTCCTGGCGCTGGAATGGCTACAAGTGGCAAGCTGCTCACCAGAATAGTCAAGATCTGACGATCACCGTCTGGATTGTAGCGGTGGTTTTGGTGCTGCTGCCGCCTTCCCTGGTTTGGCTCTCTGCCCACATCTTTCCGCCAATGCGTGGAAGCGGGGCAGATTGGTTCCCGTCCGTCTGGGTGAGCCTGACTTTTGCGGCCCATTTTCTATTCGTGGCGTGGGTGCTGCTGGAGCATTACCAGTTCCCGCCCTATGTTTCTAGCAAAAGTCGCCTACGGGATCTTTTAGGGCGACGATAGCTCGAAAGTAAAGCAGCTCGAAAGCAAAGTAGCTTGAAAGCAAATCTGAGCTGCATTGCTGAATGTTGGAATGAAAGACCCTCATCCTCAGCCCTTCTCCTTCAGCAGAAGGGAGCTAGATGATTTGATTCCCGCTCCTGCGCGCGAGGAAAGGGAGAGGATGAGAGCGAGGGCGATTTTAGTACATTCATCCCTCAGTTCAGCAGCGTCGCGATTTTGAGATCACATCGGTCTATCTTCCTGGGCTGGGGGAGTAGGAAGCTTCACTGGGAGGCAAGCCCAAGCGATCGATCAGCCGATTGGCGCGGACAAGATCGGCGGCGGTAGTTTTGGGCTGCTGCTTCAACCAGACGATCGCAGTGATGCGATTCTTCTGGGCAGCCAGCAGCAACACCTTCCACACTCGCGGCTCCCACTGCTGAGGATTGACTTTCAAGGCGGTTTCCACACGCTGCTGAACCTGTCCCTTGTCAGATTTCAGCAGCGCCACTGTCTCGGAGCTACTTTCAGGGCTGGATTCAAACGCCAGCAACCCCGGTTTCCAGCGCCCATCCACCAGGTTTGCCAGCACTTGCTGACCGGGACTGGCCCAGGTTTTGTCTGCCTGGGATTGAGTGGCTTGGGCGTGCCAGTGGAGCAAATCCAGTTGCGCTTGGGCTGGAGCTGACCATTTATCGGTGGAAGCTTTGAACGATCGCAGTACATCCCAAGCCGGAAACCACAAACCATTTTGCGCCATCAGTAGCGCTGTGGTGTAAGTGGGATGATCGAGCGTTGCTTCCTGAAAGTCGATCGCTTCTAGCTGGAGAGGATCATTCGCCACTTTGCGGGGCTTCACCTGGTAAGCCTGGAACTGCGGCTCCATTCCGATCGTCTGGTCTACGAGCAACTCTGCCGTGCCTCCGCCTGTCACTTCCTGCCAAAGAGGTTCCTTCCCTGGCGGGCTTGTCCAGTTCAGTAGAACGCTGAGGTGAAATCGAGCGGGGTTATAGTGAATCACTTGCCCATAGAGAATTCGATCGTCGCCTCGCTCCCAGAGTCCTTTCAGGTTCAACCACACGCCCTGGGGAGGAACTTTGCCCTCAAGCCGAGCCAGTTGAGTCAACGGCATGGCTCGATCGCTTCCTTGAGTAGCAGAGCGGGCCTTGACCAATGGTTCCAGCACCGACGCTTCTGTGGGCGGGGCGATCGTTGTTTGACCCACCAGTTCAAAGTAAGGTTGCGATTGGTTAGGGGTCAGGGTCTTGGCCGATTGATAGAGCCGCAACTCCACAATCCGCTCACACACCGCGCTCTGGCAATTTGGCTGCTGGGCAAAAATCGGCAGTAGGGTATCTGTCACCGGAGTCTTGCCATCGCCAAAGCTGACATTGCTGCTGAGGACGATCGGCTCACCCAGACGCTTCCCCCCTTGCTGAACTTCTTGACGAATCTCAAGCAGGGTTTGTGGTGGCTTCAATCCATTGAGGGAAGTAGGAACCCAACCCGGAAGGAAGCGGTTAATCCACAAGAGCGTCTGGGGACTGACAATCATCTGCACTGCCAACCAGCCACTCCCGCCCACCAAACCCGCCGCCCCCAGAATCATGACGATCGTTCCCAAGACTGTTCCCCACGAGGTCGATCGCTTGATGCTGTTTCCTTCCGAGGACGGCGTGGCTTTTAGTCGAGAGGACTTAGGCGGCTGAGAGAATTCAGCAGGTCTTCGATTGGGTGGAGGCTGGGATCGGGGAGTTGCGGTGGGACGAGGCTTGACCATCTCAGGAACCAAATTGCTCCGCTTACTCTAGCCTCTATCTACGCCAGTGGCACTGAAGCAAGAGAAAAATACCTGGAAAATCCCACACTTCTGAGAAGCGAAGTTGCCTAGCTTTGGGCCCCGCAGATTTAAGCCCCGCACGACTTCCGTACACAAGGGTTCGGTAAACAAGGGGCAGCGATCGAGGCTTCAATCCAGGGAGCGGACAAATGGTTGACTACGGCACTGCTGATCTGAGGATAGACAACTCCCATCTCCTACGTCAGCAACGCTAGACCAGCAGCACCGAAATCTAGACCGCTTAGAAATCCAGGCAACTGTGCTTAGAGGGCTTCAACTGTCCAGAGACAGCTTGCAGGGCGGCCTGCTCAGTAGCTTGCACCAGTCGGGCAGCAACACTCGCGGCGTGGGGCCGCAGCAGCGACCAGGCCAAGGGCGAGAGCCAGCCCCGTAGCGTTACCGAGTAGGAGACATACGTGCCGCATACGGAAGACTTCACTTCATACGTCACCTGCTCTTCCAGCCCTGGCAGCACCAGAATTCGCACACTCAACAACTCCCCTGGCCAGACCTGCTCAACAAAAATCTGGATAGGAATTGGGATCAGCCGAGTTACTGCTTCATAGATCAGCCCTGGCTTAGCGACCAGTCCACGGGGAACATTAGTGCTGGCCAGGAGCGGATGCCACGACACATCGGTAAGATCCGTCAACTTTTGCCAGAGGTCATCCCTGGAAGCGGAACTGAGGGCTTGATAGGTTCTGGCTAAACAGCATCGTACCGATCGCGACGGTTTCCCACTAATTTTCCAGGTGAATTTGTGCGAGAAGCCGGTGCGGGAGAAGCCAAACATCGCAAAACCTCTTTGAGTCAGCCAGAACCGGGAACTCCATCCTACGCAGATTGACGAGACGATCGCCATCTTTCTCTAGACTGTACCTGGCATCAAGAGCGAAGACTGATTAAAAATTAAAAGTTAAAGATGGCTACAGCAATCTCACTAAAGTCCCGACTGCGCTTGCGACAACAAGCTGCCTTCAGTCCGCTTAGATAAGTTGACAATAGTTGAGGCGAGTTTTGCAGGTTCGATCGGTTTAGACAGATGGCTTTGAAACCCGGCCGCGATCGCTCGTTCTCGATCTTCGGGTCGAGCATAGGCCGTGGTCGCGATGGCGGGGACGGTTCCGCCTTGCGTTGGTGACAAAGCTCGCACTCGACGAATTAGGCTGAAGCCATCTTCTTCGGGCATCCCAATATCGCTGATCAGAATATTGGGCTGGGTGTGCTGCAGTGCCGAGATCGCCTCAGCAGCAGAGGCCGCAACAATTACCTCAGCGCTACATTGCTCTAGGGCAGTCGTCAAGAAATCCCGTGCATCGGCTTCATCATCCACCACCAGAACCCGCAGCCCCATCAGCGACGGCAAAGGTACAAAAGAGGCAGGGTCGATGCTGGAGCGCTGCACAGGTGGTTGAGAGGGGCAAGGAGTCGGAATTAGCGGCAGTTTGACCGTGAAGGTTGCTCCTTGGTTTTTCCCCTGGCTAGCAGCGTGAACCGTGCCGCCGTGGAGTTCGACGAGGTGACGCACGATCGCCAAACCCAAGCCCAAGCCCCCGTAGAGCCGCGTGGTGGAGCTATCGGCCTGACGGAAACGATCGAACACAAACGGGACAAATTCAGGGAGGATGCCCTGACCCGTATCGCTGATGCAAAGCTCAATGCAGGAATTGACTTGCTTCAGCTTTATAGTCACTTGGCCGCCGCTTGGAGTGAACTTAATTGCGTTGGACAGCAGATTCCAGACGACCTGTTGCAGTCGGGCTGCGTCGCCAGCAATGGAGCCGATCGTCGCGTCAAGTTCAAGCTGTAGCTGGATCGCTTTGGCTTCTAGGGCAGGAGTTAAGGTTTCGACAGTGGCGCGGATGACGTTGCTCAAGTCCATCGGACGCACGTTCAACTGCATTTTGCCGCCAATGATGCGGGACACATCCAGCAGATCTTCCACAAGCTGCGCTTGGGCCCGCGCAGTGCGCTCGATCGTCTCCATCGCGCGAGCCGTTGTGGCTTCATCAAGTTTGCGGGTGTTGAGCAGGCGTGTCCAGCCCAGCATGGCGTTAAGGGGCGATCGTAACTCGTGGGAAAGGGTAGCTAAGAACTCATCTTTGAGCCGATTGGCGGTTTCTGCCTGCACTCGGGCTTCCTGTTCACGGGCTAGAAGTTGGGCCCGCTCGGCTTCACTGCGCTGGCGGATTTCTTCGGCCTGCTTTGCCGTGGTGATGTCGATCAGGGTGAAAACTGCGCCTGTGAAGCTGCCCTGCTCATCCAGCACCGGATCGATACTTTTGGCATACCACCGCCCAGCTACCTGGATCTCCAGGTTTTCGCGCTGACGAGTGGCTTTCGATCGCTCAAAACAGCCGCCTTTGCCAACCTCAAAAACTTCTCGCATCAGCAGATGGTGCGGACGACCGGAAATTTCGCTGAGGGGTTTACCCAGAATTTTGACCATCCTGGGATTGCAGCGTCGGAAGTTGCCCTCGCTGTCCAGCAGGCCTACTCCGTCGCTGATGGAGTCAAAGGTGGTTTGCCATTCCCGCGCCAGGGTCAATGCCGCTTCTTCTGCCTGCCGAACTCGCAGCAGCGATCGAACCGTGGCGATTAGCTCGATCGGCTCCACAGGCTGGGCTAGATATCCATCTGCGCCACTGTCCAAACCCTGGGCTTTGTCGCGACTGGCTACAAACGTAGCCGATAGATGCAGCACTGGAATGGAAGTAGTAGCGGGGTTCGATTTCAGCCGATGGCACACCTCAAAGCCGCTCAATCCGGGAAGCTGGACATCCAAGATCACCAAATCAGGCGACTGCTCGACGGCCAACTGCAAGCCTTCCTCTCCGGTCGCTGCCTGCAAAACTTGATAGCCCGCACTCTGCAACATTCGCGTCACAACGTAGCGGTTTGTTTCATTGTCGTCCACGTGCAGAATCGTGACTTCAGACATGGGTCATTCCTCCCGTTTCCAGCACCAGTCCCGTCCTGATCAGCGCTTCGCACAGGCTAGCAGTCGCCCTGTCCCTACTAGCTTCGTCTTTAGCCACGATCGCAACGGTGCGGTCTGCTAGTTCCGCCTGCTCTATGGCGGTGAAGGAATGGGAAGTGTGCAGAACGATCGCAATTCCCTGAGTCACCTGATTCGCTTTCAACTGCTGCACGACCTCCAATCCAGACATTCCCGGCATCACCCAATCCAGAACGATCGCCTGCGGCTGCTCTGCTTGGGCTAGACGCACCCCTTCTGCTCCATTTTCTGCCTCCAGAATATGCAGCAAAGTTCCTGATAGATATTGCTTGAGCCAATAGCGCACGGTGGAACTATCGTCAATAAGTAAAATTTTCTGCCGATCGCTCCGCCTTGTCAGCTTATTGATTTGGCTCAATAACACCAATCTATCCACAGGCTTATTTAGAAACACATCTGCACCGCGCAGCAGTGCTTGCTGTTGGTTGTCGATTACCGTGGCCACCAGAATTGGAATCCTCTGCATCTCCGGGTTCGCCTTCAGCTCCGAGAGGAACGAGAGGGTATTTTGCCCCTCCAGCAGCACATCAAGCAGAATTGCGACTGGGGTGATTTGAGCTAGAACTTCCCTGGCCTGGGCTATGGTGCGGACGGGCAGGGCTTGATAGCACGATCGCTCCAGATATTTCTCATAGGTGAACAAAGTTTCGGGGTTGTCCTCCACTACCAGCACAGGCAATCGCTGAGGATCGCGCTGCCAAACAGCAGGAGCAGGGGCGGGAATGGGTTCGAGTTCCCCTGGATAGACGATCGGAATGGAAGCGGAGAAAGTGGAGCCAGTGCCCTCGGTGCTGGTGAGGCTAACGTAACCGCCCAGCAGTTCGGCTAGCTTGCGCGACAGGGGCAACCCCAGCCCTGTCCCTTTGACTTGCCGCTGCACGGCAGACTCCACTTGAATAAAATCCTCAAAAATCCGCTCTTGGTCGGCGGCAGCAATGCCGATGCCAGTGTCAGCCACCGAAAGCAGAATGAGATCGTCTTGCAGCACCGCCCCCACTCGCACTTCTCCCTGCTGGGTAAATTTGAGGGCGTTGGAGATGAAGTTTCGTAGAATTTGCGCCACCTTACCTTCGTCGGTGTGCAGCGTTGGCAGATCGATCGGTTCTTCAAACACCAGATCCACTGAGGAGTTATGGATCAGCAGCGGCCGCAGCATTCCCCGCAGCGTGGCAAAAAGTTCGCTAATTTCAAATGGGGCGGCCCGGACAGTGATTTTCCCAGCCTCGACTTTGGCGAGATCCAGCAAATCGTTGACCAGTTCCGACAGTCCAGTGGCGGATTTTTGAATGAACGTTATTTGCTTTTCCTGGTCTGGGGTCAAGTCGCCATCAAAGCGATCGAGCAGCAGCCGCGACAGCGACAATATCGAATTCACCGGAGTCCGAAACTCGTGGCTCATGTTGGAGAGGAAGCGAGTTTTGAGTTCGTTGGCTCGGCGTAGGGAGTCGGCTTTTTCATCTAGCTCGGCGTAGAGCGCTACCACGCCGCGATTAGTGTCTTCGAGTTCCTGGTTCAGATTCACGAGTTCTTCCTCCCGCTTCCGCAGCGCTTCTAGGGCCCGCAGTAGCTCCTGATTCTGCTGCTGAATTTCTTGAAGAGGACTTTGGGGCGATCGCTGCACCAGTTCATTGACGATCGCAGTGATGCTATCGGGAGTTAGAGGAGGAGCCTGACGGGGCAGGCGCTTTTCCATGCGGACGATCGTGCCTTGGTCAGAGGACTCGATCTCAAACTGATCCATCAGCCGTTGCGTGCCGGTAATTCCCAGCCCCAAGCCTGTGGAGGAAACGTGCTGCCCGGCTAGAACTTGCTTCAGGTTGGCCATGCCGCGACCCCGATCGCGCACCGTAATCGCAAGTGTCTGCGATCGCTCTTCTACCCCAAACTCCGCTCGGCCACCTTTGGCGTACTGAAACGCATTGCGGGCAATTTCCGAGACGGCTGTGGCAATGCGAGTCTGGTCTTGTGCGTCAAATTTCAAGAGGGCAGCGATCTGGCGGGCCCGTTGCCGAGTCAGCACGACATCCTGTTCGTAGCGAATTTCCAGCGTCAGCAGCGTCGGCATGGTTCACTTCACCTCGCGCGCCACAACCACGGTAATGTCATCCCGATCGCGGCAAAAATCCCGATACAGAACGCCTGCAATTAAGCTGGGCTGCTTGTGTATGAGTCCCGGATAGCGATCGATCTGCCAGTGGTTGCTAAGGCCGTCTGAGTGAAGAATTAGCAGCCCTTCAGGGTTCCACACATGGCTAAAGGTCTGAATTTTGCGGGCTTCGTGCCCGATGGTGCCGTGGTGAGACACCAAACTGGAGCTGCGCCCCTCTGCCGCTAGCACCCCTGCAATGTTGCCCACCCCAGCATACTGAAAGGTTTGGGCTGCCAGGTTAACTTCCGCGATCGCTACGGCAGAACCTCTTGTGCCACGGGAAGCACTATGGATAGCTTGCAAAATGTCACCGGGACTGCGATCGGCGTTTTCTTGCAGCGCCCGCAGGGCTACGGCTGAGGCTTGGGCAGCCATCTCGCCGTGCCCCAATCCATCTACCACCATCAACAGATGGCGATCATCCACTGACCTCCAGCGTCCCCAAGCATCCCCCGACACCTCTTCCCCCGCTTTGGGCAGGCAGATTGCGCCGATTTGCAATCGTTCTCCAGCAGAGGACAAGTTATTAGAGAGCGAATTCGTTGCCCACAGTTGGCACAGCAGCGCTGTTCCCTTCTGGGGCAGGGAGTAGATCTCAAGCAAGCTGGAGAGGCGATCGATCGCTCCCAGTCCGTTGCCCCCTGTGCCTGCCGTCGAAAAGCCATCCTCCAGACACTCGCTGATGTTCAGCATTCCCTGACCGCGATCCAGCGCCAGAATCTCAATTCCGCTAACGCCCTGCCGTTCCAGAGGATGCAGCAGTAGTTGTCCGGCTTTGCCGTGATGCACCAAGTTGTTGGCGATTTCGGTAATGACGATCCCCACCTTGCCTCGATCGGTTTCCTTAAATCCCAAGTCATGCGCCAGCAAGACGGCTTTACGTCTGGCATCGCCTACATGACTGGGGTCGGTAACCGTGATCGCGGCTGAATGGATCATGTCGTTCTCTGCTAAGGCTACTGTCGTCAAGACTGGATCGAGCCGATTTTTGACCGATTACCCGATCGTCACTTTCTGCGCTTGTCTCTTCTATTCGTCCTGTCCTCCCATCATTTCCACTTCGTCACACTCACAAAAGTCCCTGTGCCCACTTGGGAAGTTAAATGAAATTCGTTCACCAGTCGCCTTGAGCCGCCTAAGCCCAGACCCAAGCCGCCGCCTGTGGTGTAGCCATCCTTCAACGCTAGCTCAATATCGGGAATTCCGGGCCCACGATCGGTAAAGGTCAACCGCAGTCCCCGCCGACCGTCTCGCTCCAGAATCTCCACGACAACAGCTCCACCGCCGCCGTGGGTGAAGGTGTTGCGGGCCAGTTCACTGGCTGCTGTGACGATTTTGGTTTGATCCACCAGCCCAAAATTGAGGTCGATCGCCCACTGCCGAGCAAGTTGTCGCACCAAAACGACATCCGTAGAAGTTTGAATGCTAAGGGATTCACGCCTCACAATAATCATCGTCTCAATTAAGTCAAACTTAAGTTAAGTAAATTAGATGAAGCAAATGAATCACGGTGAGTTCAGGGTTGATGCAGCAGCGCCATGCCTTTCTCAACATCCAGGGCAGTACGAATTCCATCTAGCGACATTCCCAGTTCAACCAGAGTGATAGCAACGGCTGGCTGCATTCCAACCACTACAGTTTGGCTACCCAAGACTGTAGCCATCTTTGCGATATTCCCTAAAACTCGACCAATGAAAGAATCAACAATTTCTAGGGCAGAAATGTCAATCAAAACGCCTTGAGCATTCAATTGACTGATGTGATCGGTCAGGT